>JBEGSP010000117.1:0-3506 GCA_041179845.1 Pseudomonadota bacterium | reverse complement strand
ATATTTCATCGACCAAGGTAAATCCTCCTTTCGCACGAACCACTTTAATAATGCGCGCTAATTCGTCAGCTGCAATTGATGTGCCGGTTGGATTCGATGGTGATGCTAACAACACGCCTGATGTGTGAGGGCCCCAATGAGATTCGACTTGATTTGCGGTTAACTGAAAGCGTTCTGCCGGACCACTGGGGATTAATTTTGCACGCCCTTCAAATGCAGCAACGAAGTGTCGATTACAGGGATAACTAGGGTCGGGCATCAGCACTTCACTATCACGCTCAATCAAAGCCGCACATGCCAACAACAAGGCTCCGGATGCACCTGCAGTAATAACGATCCGTGACGCTGGCACATCCAGCGTAAATTTATCGCGATAATGATCAGACACCGCTTGTCGCAACGCCGGCAATCCCATCGCTGAGGTGTAGCGCATGGCACCGTCTTCCAGAGCGCGTGCGGCGGCTTTAAGTACAGGTTCTGCGGTTGGAAAATCTGGCTCGCCTATGCCCATGTGAATAACGGAACGTCCCGCTTGCTCTAGCTCAGCGGCACGCTTGATCACTTCCATCACTCGAAATGGTGCGATCTCTTGCAGACGGTGTGCGAGAGGAAAATTCATAGCAAACATCAGACAGAGCGACTGAGGTCAACGACCTGCAGCGATCTCGGTGGCACGCAGATTACTGGCGAGTTTGTCCAACACGCCATTCACATATTTGTGTCCGTCGATACCACCAAACGATTTAGTGAGTTCAACCGCTTCATTGATCACTACTTTGTAGGGAATTTCGATGTGATGCTTCAGTTCAAATGCACCAATCAATAAAGCCGCATGTTCAATCGGCGATAGCTGATCAATAGAACGATCAATTAATGGACTTATTTCTGCACGCAGTAGATCAACATCACGAATGGTACCGTGTAAGAGCACATCAAAATGCTCTGCATCAGCTTTTTCAAAACCAAACGCATTACGAATGTGCGCATCAATCACGCCTGCATCATCACGGTTAATTAACCACTGATACAGACCCTGCAGTGCAAATTCGCGCGCACGATGACGTGGCGTGCGATTTTTATTCGGATTGGCGTGTATAGATTTAAGAGTCATGTTTTACTTAGTCATCACTGGCATCATCAGCCAGCTCATCCAAGACCAACACCAGATTGGCCATTTCTACCGCCACTCGTGCGGCATCCGTACCTTTGTCTGACATGCGTGCTTCTGCTTGCTCATCATCTTCAGTCGTTAAGACGGCATTAGCCACCGGTATCCCAAATTCCTTACTGATGTTGGAAATACCTCGACCCGATTCATTAGCCACTAATTCGAAGTGATAGGTTTCGCCACGAATGACCGCACCCAGCGCAATCAATGCATCGAACTGCGCCGACTCCGCCATCTTTTGTAGCGCCAGCGGTATCTCAAGCGCTCCTGGCACAGTCACCAGCAACACGTCATCATCTTGAACACCGAGCTGTTTTAATTCAGCCAAGCATGCCGTGCGCAAGCCGTGGCAGATATCTTCATTAAAGCGGGCTTGAACGATGCCGATGCGTAAACCCTCGCCATCAAAATTCGATTCGTAAATTCCTATACTCATATCGCCTCCTGTTTCAGAATTCAGGACTGGCCTGATAGCCGGTCACTTCCAGATTGAAACCCGCCATTGAAGGCATTTTGCGGGGATTAGCTAGCAACTTCATTCGTGCCACACCTAGCTGACGCAAAATTTGTGCGCCTATGCCATATGTGCGCAAATCCATTCTTTCAGGGCGAGTTGGCTTAGTCGGCTGAGGTTGGCATAACGCATTGAATTGAGCAAACATCTGCTCTGCCGACTCCTCACAATTGAGTAATACAATCACGCCGCGCTCGGCGCGCTGTATCGCTTGCATAGCCGAGGCGATATTCCATGAATGCGTGGTCGCTTCGGTATCGAGCAAATCCAATATCGACACCGGTTGATGCACCCGCACCAGCGTTTCTTTGTCAGCGCTAATCTCGCCATGAACCAACGCTAGATGCGCGCCTCGACTGGGCTTATCGCGAAATGCAATCGCATGAAATTTACCGTACGAGGTTTGCATGCTGCGTTCAGCAACGCGCTCAACAATACTTTCTGTCTGACTACGGTAATGAATCAAATCAGCAATCGTACCGATTTTTAATTCATGCTCGCGCGCGAATTCCATCAAATCAGGCAAGCGCGCCATGCTGCCATCATCTTTAAGGATTTCGCAGATGACTGCCGCAGGTGTCAAACCCGCAAGCTCAGACAAATCACAACCTGCCTCGGTATGACCGGCGCGCATGAGCACGCCACCGCGCTGAGCACGCAAAGGAAAGACATGGCCAGGCTGAACAATGTCAGAAGCTTTGGCATGACGTGCAACCGCCACTTCTATGGTTTTGGAACGATCAGCTGCAGAAATACCTGTAGTCACTCCCTCTGCCGCCTCAATCGATACCGTGAAGTTGGTTCCATAGGAGGTGCCGTTACGTGAGGTCATCAGCGGCAGATTTAGCTGATCGCAGCGTTCTTCAGTCAGGGTCAGGCAAATTAAACCGCGACCATGCCTAGCCATAAAGTTGATGGCCTCAGGAGTGACGAACTCGGCGGCTAGAACTAGGTCGCCCTCGTTCTCACGGTCTTCCTCGTCAACGAGGATGACCATGCGGCCGGCACGAAGCTCAGCAATGATCTCTTTAGTACTGGATATGGACATGAAGGCGACTCTCGAACGGCTCGCCATTTTATAGGATTTCGCCCGCGAGCCGTGACCAATCTCGCGAGATAACTGAAGGTCACCCCAGAGGACTTACACTTTTTTTGACAACATTTCCGAACTCAGCATGCGTTCCACATAACGAGCAATCAAATCAACCTCGAGGTTAACCCGACTACCCATCTGTAAATGCCTGAGCGTGGTGACGGCAATAGTGTGTGGAATAAGGTTGATTGAGAGGGTGCAGCCTTGCGGACTATCCTGCACGCTATTAACCGTCAGCGAAACGCCGTTCACCACAACCGATCCCTTGTAGGCAAAGTACTTAGCCAACTCAATCGGGGCCAACACATCTAAACGCCATGACTCTGCTACCGCTGCAAAGTGCGTCACTGTGCCTAAACCATCCACATGCCCTGACACCAAATGACCGCCGAGGCGCTCTGCCAGAGTGAGTGCTTTTTCTAAATTGACTTCACCCTCAGCATCTAATCCTGCTGTGCAATTTAAACTTTCGCGAGAAACATCGACGCTGAAACCCTGATTAGTTTTTTGCGTCACTGTCATACAAGCGCCATTGATCGCAATCGAATCACCGATAGCTACATCGCCCATGGGTAAACCACCGCTATCGATCTGCAGGCGCACGCCACCATTATCATTAAACGGTTCTATCGTCGTAATGCGACCTACTGCTGCAACAATTCCTGTAAACATAATGTGTTTTTCTGATTCTCTAAATTTTTTATGGCGATTAAATGATGTGCGGAATGATA
>JBEGSP010000116.1:0-2928 GCA_041179845.1 Pseudomonadota bacterium | reverse complement strand
TAGCTATCAGTTACACATTGACTTGAAGGACGTTGAGTTGCCACAACGCTTGTCAGTGGCAGCCTATCGAATCATTCAAGAGGCGTTGACCAATGTGCTGCGTCATGCTCAGGCCACCCTTGTTGTTATGGATGTGTGGATTGATACTCATGATCAGTTGTTACTGCTACGTATTGCGGATAACGGTAAGGGACTGCCCACCACAGGGTCTTCGAACTCACCTGTTAAGGGCTTAGGCTTGGTGGGTATAAAAGAGCGTGTGCTGGCTAATGGAGGTGGGTTGACGATGGGTCGTGCCGAGCCACAAGGGCTGGAGATCAAGGTTAGTTTTCCGCTTTGTTAGAATGACGACTTTGCTGCAATTCTTGAGCTGATAACAGTTCAGGTTCATTCATTTCAATGTGGAGCATGCGTCATGTCAGCACCTGTGACCTTGGAGATAGACCAAGGATTGGCTGTTCTTACGTTTAACAACCCTACGCGCGGCAATGCTTTAGATATGGCGATGGCAAATGGCTTTGCCGCAGCTATTGAGCAGATTGCCGAGGACAGCAGTGTTCGCGCCTTACTCATTACGGCACATGGGAAACAATTTTGCGTGGGCGGTGACGTCAACAGCATGGCCGATACCTCGCGCCCGTTAACAGATACCTTGCGCGCTTTGCTCGAACCGGTGCACGCTGCGATGCATCTTTTGTCATTGTTTAAGTTTCCAGTGGTGTGCGCTATTAACGGTGCCGTGGGCGGTGGCGGCATAGGACTGGCCCTGTGTGGTGATCTGGTACTGGCGGCTGAGTCCGTAAAGCTTCGTGGCGGTTATTCAGCCTTAGGCTTAACTCCTGATGTCGGTGGTTCATGGTTTGTGACGCGCCGCGCAGGCGCTTCACGCGCTATGGAAATTTTTCTGACCAATCGACCCGTGTCGTCCCACGAGTGTTTACAACTGGGTTTGTTTGATGCGGTTCATCCCGATGCTGAATTAGCTGAGACAGCCAGACAATTAGCCCGTAAATTAGCGGACGGGCCAGCACACGCTCAGGCACGCATCAAATCACTCATTCAACATGCACAACAAAATTCATTGGCGCAGCATCTCTCAGCTGAGCGCGAATCTATGTATGCATCCGGTGATAGCGATGATGGTCGTGAAGGCGTGCGTGCTTTTATTGAAAAGCGAGCGCCTAAGTTTCACTAAGGATGAATTATCCGTAGTACCCCAACGTTTAATTACAACAAAAACACAAGAGGAACATCATGAAAGCCGTCGTCTGCAAAGCCTGGGGTCTGCCCGAAACACTGATCATTGAAGACCTGCCAGAAATCGTTCCTAAAGCTGGCGAAGTCATGATTGATATTTTTGCTGCAGGCGTTAATTTCCCAGATGTGCTGATTATTCAAAATAAATATCAGTTCAAACCTGAATTACCTTTCACACCCGGTAATGAGCTAGCTGGCGTGGTGCGCGCAGTCGGTGACGGCGTGACAAAATTTAAGCGTGGTGATCGCGTATTTGCTTTCGTACCGCAAGGCGCGTTTGCTCAACAAATTGCCGTCGCTGAATCGGCAGTTTTCCCGATGGCAGACCAAATGGAATTTGAAGCTGCCGCCGCGTTGACGTTAACCTATGGCACGTCGTATCACGCAGTTGCTGACAGAGCTGAATTAAAAGCAGGTGAAACTATGTTGGTGTTGGGCGCAGCTGGCGGTGTGGGTATCGCCGCGATTGAAATTGGTAAAGCCTTGGGCGCAAAGGTTATTGCAGCAGCATCCACTGATGAGAAGCTGGCGATCTGCAAACTTCATGGCGCTGATGTGTTGATCAATTACACCAATGAAGATTTGCGTGAAGCGATTAAGAAAGCGACTAATGGCAAGGGTCCGGATGTAATTTATGACCCGGTCGGAGGCGGCTACACCGAACCTGCTTTTCGTTCTATCGCATGGCGCGGCCGTTATTTAGTGATCGGTTTTGCGAATGGCGAAATCCCTAAATTACCGTTGAATTTGCCGCTGCTGAAAGGTGCTTCAGTCGTCGGTGTGTTCTGGGGAGATTACGCGCGCCGTGAACCTGAGCATCACATGGCGGCTATGCACAAACTACTCGAATGGCAAGCGGCTGGAAAAATTCGTCCACACGTATCAGCCACCTATGCATTAGAAGACACAGCGCAGGCATTGATCGATATGGCCTCACGCAAAGTGACGGGCAAAATCGTTATTCAGCCACGTCGCTGATCGGAGATTAGTTTGGCTAAGGTGTATTCGATTGAAGGTGTGGTGCCGGTTATTGATCCGACGGCATTTGTGCACCCCACCGCGGTACTGATTGGTGATGTCATCATAGGCCCACGATGTTACGTGGGCCCGTTGGCATGTCTGCGCGGAGATTTTGGTCGCTTAATTATGGAAGAGGGCGCAAACCTGCAAGATACCTGCGTCGTCCATGGTTTTCCTGGTAGCGATACGGTGATTGAGGTCGATGGTCACATTGGTCATGGTGCAGTTATTCATGGTGCGCGCATAGGACGCAATGCTTTAGTTGGGATGAATGCCGTTGTTATGGATAATGCCGTGATCGGTGAAGCATCGATTGTGGCGGCGATGTCCTTTGTCAAAGCGGGCATGGTGGTCCCGCCCCGTAGCATGGTGATGGGTACGCCCGCCAAAGTCACTCGCACGCTATCGGATGATGAAATCGCCTGGAAACATCGCGGCACTGTTGAGTATCAGCAGTTGGCAATTCGCTGTATGCAGAGCATGCACGAAGTTGAACCACTCACTCAGGTTGAGACCAATCGTAAACGCTTACGTTTGGACGATCCCCAGAATTTGATCAAACCTAAAACGTCAAAATCAAGCTGACGTCTTTTTTAATGTCATCCTTTCACGCTTGGAGACGTCCATGTCTTTTCAGACGATAGAAATCGA
>JBEGSP010000115.1:0-3887 GCA_041179845.1 Pseudomonadota bacterium | reverse complement strand
AATTTTGCGTTGATTACTGGCTTTATGGAGCGCGGTGAAACACCTGAGCAAGGCATCGCGCGCGAGCTCCACGAAGAAACCAGTCTGCAAGCGAGCAAAATTGAGCTGATCGGTGTGTATGAATTTTTGCGCAAAAATGAGTTGATCATCGCGTACCACGTGCAGGCTGAGGGTGAGATTCGTCTTTCACCAGAGCTGGTGGAGTATCGGTTGATTTCGCCCGAAAAACTCAAACCCTGGCGCGCCGGAACCGGTTATGCCATGGCAGATTGGATGCGAGCTCGGGGACTAGAGCCTGAATTCATCGATTGGGGTCAAGAAGCGCCGTCGAACGACTGAAGGGAGCTTGTTTTCGTTTGTATCAAATGAATCAAGCGAGGCAAATGAATCAAGCGCACTGTGTCTTCACAGATTAAGATTTTGCTAAGTAGTTTTGCAGAGGGTAAGGAATGGAATTTCAGAAAGATGTCGATGCGCGTGGCATGAAATGCCCGTTGCCAATACTGAAAGCAAAAAAAGCGCTGAACGACATGCAAACCGGCGAGATTTTGAAAGTAATGGCTACCGATCCCGGTTCAGTCAGGGATTTCAACGCCTTTGCCCGTCAAACGGGCAATGAGTTGCTGTCGCACGAAGAACAGAACGCTGAATTTACTTTTTTCTTACGTAGAAAATAAACGAACGACCGTGCGTGATTTTTGCGCAGAGTTGCGTTATTCCCTATAATCGCGGTTTACGTTAACGTCAATCTGGCCATTCCAGTTTCGCTGGTCTGGTTAGGCAATTCAATTCATCCCAAGGAAAGTTATGAAGGTACTGGTACCCGTCAAACGCGTGGTCGACTACAACGTGAAGGTGCGCGTTAAATCCGATAGCAGTGGAGTGGATATCGCCAACGTCAAGATGTCGATGAACCCCTTCGACGAGATCGCGGTTGAAGAAGCGATGCGTCTGAAAGAAGGCGGCAAAGCAACGGAAGTGATTGCCGTGTCGTGTGGTGTTACTCAATGTCAGGAGACGTTGCGAACTGCCATGGCGATTGGTGCTGATCGCGCCATCTTGGTCGAAACCGATGTGGATTTGCAGCCGTTAGCGGTGGCCAAGCTGTTGAAAGCCGTCGCTGATAAAGAGCAGCCACAACTGATCATTTTGGGTAAGCAAGCCATTGACGATGATTGCAATCAAACCGGCCAAATGCTGGCAGCGCTTCTTGGTTGGCCACAAGCGACGTTTGCATCCAAAGTAACTATCGATGGCGATAAAGCGACTGTTACTCGCGAAGTGGATGGCGGTCTTGAAACGATCTCGCTCAGCTTACCTGCCATCGTTACGACTGATTTACGTTTGAACGAGCCACGTTATGTGACTCTGCCAAACATCATGAAGGCAAAGAAAAAAACTCTTGATGTGATTCAACCCGATGCTTTGGGTGTGGACGTCACACCGCGCTTAAAAACGCTTAAAGTTTCCGAGCCGGCTAAACGTTCAGCGGGCACCATGGTGCCGGATGTCGCAACACTGGTTGCGAAGTTGAAGAACGAAGCAAAAGTCATCTGAATATAACAAGGACACTACGTCATGGCCGCACTTGTCATCGCTGAACACGATAATGCCTCGCTCAAAGCGAGCACCCTAAACACCGTTACCGCCGCTGTTCAATGCAGTAATGAAGTTCATATTTTAATTGCTGGTCACGACTGTGATGCGGCGGCTGCCGCTGCTGCGCAGATTGCGGGAGTGACTAAAGTATTGATCGCAGAAGGTGCGCAATTTGCCGATGGCCTAGCTGAGAATATTGCTGAGCAAGCGTTGGCGTTGGCAACTAACTATTCGCACATACTCGCACCAGCTACGGCTTACGGCAAAAATATTCTTCCGCGCGTAGCCGCTCGTTTGGATGTGGGTCAGATTTCAGAAATTACTAAGGTCGATTCGCCTGACACCTTTGAGCGTCCGATTTATGCCGGTAATGCTATCGCTACGGTGCAATCGATTGATGCGATTAAAGTGATTACTGTTCGTGCTACAGGTTTTGATGCTGCAGCTACGGGTGGTTCGGCAGCGATAGAAAAAATTACCGCAGTGGCTGATTCAGGAAAATCAGTGTTTGTTTCGCGCGAGTTAGCGAAGTCGGATCGTCCAGAACTCACCGCTGCAAAAATTATTGTTTCTGGTGGCCGCGGTATGGGCTCAGCTGAAAACTTTAAAATTCTCGAATCCCTTGCTGATAAGCTCGGTGCTGCCATGGGTGCATCGCGTGCCGCTGTCGATGCAGGTTATGTGCCGAATGATTGGCAAGTCGGACAGACTGGCAAAATCGTTGCTCCTCAGTTGTACATCGCCGTAGGTATTTCTGGTGCGATTCAACATTTGGCAGGTATGAAAGATTCAAAGACGATTGTTGCCATCAACAAGGATGCGGAAGCACCTATATTCAGCGTGGCTGACTATGGACTGGTGGGTGATTTGTTTGAAGCCATACCAGCACTAGTAAAAGAACTCGGTTAAACAATTAATTCCCTTCTCGGTTAGCAGAATCTTCAGGAGTTCTAATGAGCTACGTCGCACCTTTAAAAGATATGGTGTTCGTCATGAACGAGTTGGCGGGGCTAGAAGCCATTAGCCAATTACCCGGCTGCGAAGATGCGACGCCTGAAACGGCTGAAGCCGTGCTGGAAGAAAATGCAAAATTTTGTTCAGAAGTCGTCGCGCCTCTGAACTGGGCAGGGGATTGCGCGCCAAGTAGTTGGCATGGCGGCGAAGTTAAAACGACACCGGGATTTAAAGAAGCATTCAAAGCTTTTGGCCAAGCAGGTTGGCAAGGTGTGCAGCATCCGGTTAATTACGGTGGTCAGGGCTTACCTAAGTTGTTAGCGACTCCGTGTATCGAAATGTTGAACTCAGCGAATCTTTCATTCGCACTGTGTCCGTTGTTGACTGATGGTGCCATCGAAGCGTTGATGACAGCAGGCACCGATGCACAAAAAGACGTGTATCTGGAAAAACTGATTTCGGGTCAATGGACTGGCACGATGAATTTGACCGAGCCACAGGCGGGTTCTGATTTGTCATTAGTGCGTTCACGTGCAGTGCCAGAAGCAGACGGCACGTACAAAATTTTCGGTACCAAAATTTATATTACGTACGGCGAACATGATATGGCTGAGAACATCATCCATCTCGTGCTGGCACGCACGCCAGACGCACCAGAAGGTGTAAAAGGTATTTCACTGTTCATCGTGCCTAAATTTCTCGTCAAAGCGGATGGCAGCTTAGGCGATAGAAATGACGTGCATTGTGTATCGATTGAACACAAGCTGGGTATCAAAGCCAGCCCCACCGCTGTTTTGCAATATGGCGATCACGGTGGTGCAATTGGTTATTTAGTGGGACAAGAAAATCGCGGCTTAGAGTACATGTTCATCATGATGAACGCTGCGCGTTTTGCAGTAGGCATGCAAGGTATCTCAGTGGCCGAGCGCGCGTATCAAAAAGCAGTCGGGTATGCGCGTGATCGTGTTCAATCGCGCGACCTCGCAGGCTCTGCAGGTCCGGTGGCGATCATTCATCATCCCGATGTAAAACGCATGCTGATGTCTATGCGCGCACAAACAGAAGCAGCCCGTGCATTGTCGTATGTGACCGCAGCTGCTTTCGATGCTGCGCATCACCATGCTGATGAGGCAACGCGTAAAGTCAATCACGCCTTCTATGACTTCATGGTGCCTATCGTTAAAGGTTGGTCGACTGAGATGTCGATTGATGTTGCATCGACCGGCGTGCAAGTGCACGGCGGTATGGGCTTTATTGAAGAAACGGGCGCGGCACAGCATTATCGCGACGCACGTATCTTGACGATTTACGAAGGTACGACCGCGATTCAGGCA
>JBEGSP010000114.1:0-3554 GCA_041179845.1 Pseudomonadota bacterium | reverse complement strand
GCGCTGAGTGGGACGCCATGATGGCGGAATACGAAGGTGATAATAACCATGATCACTTTCAGCGTGATGCTACGTTCGCTGATGAGGCGCGCGATCTCGCCGCAAAAATGTCGCCTGAGTTGCGGCAAGAATTTTTAGATTTCTTGGTGAGTTCGCTGACATCAGAGTTTTCTGGTTGTGTGCTGTACAACGAAATCAAGCGGAATGTAACTAACCCGGATATTAAGCAATTGATGGAATACATGGCGCGTGATGAGTCACGTCATGCGGGCTTTATCAATTCATCGCTCAAAGATTACGGTTTAGGTATTGATCTGGGTGATTTAAAGCGTACTAAGAAATACACGTTCTTTAAGCCTAAGTATATTTTTTATGCGACGTACTTGTCCGAGAAAATTGGCTATGCACGTTACATTCGTATTTTCCGTCAGCTGGAAAAACATCCTGAGAAACGTTTTCATCCTATCTTCCGCTGGTTCCAGCGCTGGTGTAATGATGAATTCCGTCATGGTGAATCGTTTGCGCTGATCATGCGCGCTAATCCTCACTTGCTACGCGGTGGGAATCTACTGTGGATACGCTTCTTCTTGTTAGCTGTGTACGCCACCATGTATGTGCGTGACCATACACGCCCTGAACTCAAGCAAGCGATGGGTCTAGAGCCGACTGAGTATGACTTCGATGTGTTCCGCATTACGAATGAAATTACGAAACAAGTCTTTCCGATTTTGCTAGATATCGATCACCCCGCATTCCGTGCCAATTGTGATCGTCTCTTTGCTTGCTCGCAGCGCGCAGAAGAAGGTATGGCCGCAGGTGGCGTGCTCGGTTATGCGCGTAAGGCATTGTGGAGTGTGGCGGGTGCAGCGGTGTTTGCGCGTATGTTCTTTATTCCGGTGATATCTAATCGTTTGCCTGATACAGCGCGCATGGTGCCTGCTTGGTAAATTTTTGCGACGTCGTCGTTGTGTATTAATACTGCATAGGCTTTACGTTTGTAATGAGCCAGTATTTACTTCCTGCAGCGTTCACGCTGTTTGTCTGGTGGTTTTCGACTGGGGTGATTTTGTACCTCGGTCGACTGCCGCCTTGGACATTTAAGTGGACGATGTTGAAATCGACGTTATTGTTATGTTTCGCCTTGGTTGGTTTGTCTATCTCGGCATCGAGTGCGACCGTGTCGTCAGCCTATTGTGCGTTTACGTGCGCCTTGTTGATTTGGGGTTGGCAAGAGATTGCTTTTTTACTGGGTTATGTGACTGGTGCGCGTCGTAGTGAGTGTCCAGCCGATAGTCGTGGGTGGAAGCGTGCTTGGCAAGCGACCGAAACGATCTTGCATCATGAGTTTGCCTTGGTGGTGTTAGCGATACTGGTGTTTGCAGTGAGCTGGAACAAACCGAATCAAACCGGTTGGTGGACATACTTGGTATTGTGGACGATGCGTTTATCTGCCAAATTGAATTTATTTTTGGGTGTTCGCAATCTCTCAGAAAATTTTCTGCCAGCGCATCTCGCGTATTTACAAACGTATTTCACACGACGTTCGTGGAATTGGTTAATGCCTATTTCAGTTACGGCAGCGGTGACGGTACTTGTGCCGTTGTGGATGGCTGCATCAGTTCAACCAGCCGAGGGTTTTGCGGCGACGAGTTTGTGTTTGGTAGCGGGCTTACTGACACTGGCAGTGGTTGAACACGTATTTATGATCTTGCCTTTGCCCACTGCTTGGTTGTGGAAATGGGGCATGCGCGCGAAAGCCTAAAGCGTAGGCTCTCGCGAGCTTCGTATTACATCAGTGTTTAGTTAATTCATCATCCATATACGCACGCACAACATCGTCGTAATTGGTGTCGCGAATAAATCCCATACTTTCTCCACGCGTGGTGATGAAATCACCCGGCCAGGTTCGCACGAGTTTCATAATCGCTGCATCTTCTTCCCATTGAATGAGTTTGACGGGTGCGTCACCGGCGACACGTCCCATGGCTGCGACCATCTCACCCACCGTGATACTCAGGCCCGGCAAATTCACCGCACCGGCACTGCCAAAGACTGCGCCATCGACTTCATGCGCATGAATTAAATTGTTAACGGTGCTGCGCGGTGAGAGTATCCACATGCGTGTGCTGGGAGGCACTGGGCAAATTGATGTCACACCGTTCAACGGTTCACGAATAATCCCGCTCGCAAAACTCGACGCGGCTTCGTTAGCTTTGCCGGGGCGAACCGACACGGTTGGAAGACGCACTGAGCGACCGTCCACAAATCCTTTACGCGCATAGTCAGTCACCATTAATTCGCACATCGCTTTTTGCGCACCGTACGAACCTTGTGGGGTGGCGGGTGTGGTGTCGAGTACTTTGGCTGGCAGATCGCCACCAAACACAGCCACTGAACTGGTAAATACAAAACGTGGCTTGTTTCCATTGCGACGTGCTTGCTCAAGCAAGATACGCGTAGCATCGAGATTGATACGCATACCTAAATCAAAATCACTTTCGGCTTCACCGCTAACCACTGCCGCCAGATGAAAAACAGTTTGTATGGAGGGAGTGAGAGCATTTGCAACGCTGGCGGCATCGGCGACATCGCCGGTCATGGATACGATGCGCGGGTCGCTAAAGCCTTGCGCTGCTACTTGATCGAGCAGCACGATGCGATTCAGGGTGTGTTGTTTGCCGTCTGGTCCGGCGAGTGTCCCGCGGTCGAGTAATTTTTTTGCAAGCTTTACACCCAAAAAGCCTGCGCCACCGGTAATTAGTACATCCATCGTAGTCTCCGCGGTTGTTATAAGAATTTATGTGCGGATAGTGTAATGGATGTGGCGGCCGGTTTGATTTATGTCGACTCTGAAGGGCAGAATTAGTGCTTCCAGAAGGGTAGTGATTCCAATGCCTGATCAAGTACCAGTGCGATATCTTCACGTCCTGCTGTTCGGGCTTGTTGTACCAGTTGCGCAGATAAGCCTGTTTTGTGGTCGGTGCTGTGTTGAAGTATGCAGCTCACAACGCTGAGTTGTCCCTTGCTCACTGCTAGTGTTAGTGGAGTATCGCCATCATCGATATATGTGATGTCTGCGCCATATTGAATTAACAATTCTGCGGCTTGAGTTTTGTCGTTTTCAATCGCAATAAACAGTGGTGTTACGTTTTCATGGTTGGGGCAGTTAGGTTCAGCTTTATGCTCGAGTAGAAATTTCAACAAGAACGTATCATCAAGAGAGATCGCACTAAATAACGCCGTATTACCATCAATGTCAGTGGCGTTGATGTTGGCACCTTGCTTGAGCATCCATAAAAGCATGTAAGGATTATTATTTTCAACTACGCTTGCCAAGGGTAAGGTTCCCACGATTTGAGGTCGGTTTATTAGTTTTGAATTACTTTTCACAATTTTTTTGATGGCTTTTTTATCTTCGCGTTTGACACGCGCTGCCAGCAACTGAACTATCAAACCTTCATCATTTGAACTGGGTAGTAGCGAGCGTTCTTCTCTACTCAGTTCAATGCCAGCTAAAAGAATGCGTGCTTTGTCCGGTGGGCTGCCTTCTAGTA
>JBEGSP010000113.1:0-12518 GCA_041179845.1 Pseudomonadota bacterium | reverse complement strand
TCGAACAATTTATCGATTAATGACACTGCTAAATAGCCAGATAAACGCAGATTAGATTAACTTGCCTGACTATCTCTAGGCTGACGTACTTGAGAGTATTTTCAAATGAGCGGTGTAATTCGGCGCTTAGAACGTACGGCAAGATAATGAAGTTGTAACCGGGTCTGGAATAGTTGAGTTTATTTAATCGCTGGTCCGGGATTGGCCTCGGTGTGCAATTCCAGCATGGCTTGTTCAAATCGACCATCGCATAGAAGGGGAATGACCGCCAGACTTTTTTCTAGAGCGACGTCAATTAACCGCTGCTCTTCAGCGCGGGGGCGATGTAAAACAAAATCTACCACTGGCTGTTGCAGTCCCAACGTTCTGGGATGACCTATACCTAGTCGCAGCCGCCAATAGTCGCGGGTACCCAATGACTTATCGATATCTTTTAATCCGTTATGCCCGCCCGAGGATCCGCCTTTTTTGAGCTTTGCGGTACCGGGATTGAGATCAAGCTCATCATGAACGACCAAAATCGATTCGGGAGTAATTTTGTAAAAGTTAGCTAAGGCGGCGACCGAAAGTCCTGAGCGATTCATAAAGGTCTGAGGCTCGAGCAACCACACGTCTTGATTCGAAATCGATGTTTTGCAAGCCAGTGCCGTAAAGCGTGTTTCGCGACGTAGCTGACCACGAGCGAGCTGGTCAACCAGCCAGAAGCCAGCGTTATGGCGAGTTTGCTCGTATTCGTTACCAGGATTACCCAAGCCGACAATAAGACGTATAGACATCGAGTTTTTTGCGTAGCAGTTTGAGATAGGTGGGCGTAATTATTACCTAAGCGCGGATGATTCAGCGAAATAAGCAAGCATCGAAAAAAAAGCCCGTCGCAAGGACGGGCTTGATAAAACTAATCTTGCATTACTTCTTAGCTTCTTCCGCTGATGCTGCTGCAGCATCGTCACCTTTAGCTCCGCGAGGGATAGCGGCCGTTGCAATCGTTGGATTTTCTTTGGCGTGAGTAGCAACCACACCTGGAGGTAATTTAAGATCGGATACGTGCAACGAAGCACCGGCTTGCATGGTTGAGAGATCGACTTCGATAAATTCAGGCAGATCTTTCGGCAGGCAGCTGATATCCAGTTCATTGAGGACGTGACTGATAACGCCACCCGACAATTTCACGACGGGTGCGATCTCAGCGTTAGTGAAATGCAGTGGCACTTTCATGTGAATCTTTTGATTCGCATCGACGCGCTGAAAATCGATATGTAAAACCAGTGGCTTATAAGCATGCATCTGGAAATCACGTAACAACACTTTTTCTGCTTTGCCTTCAATTTCCATGTCGAGAATGGATGAGTGAAAGGCCTCTTTTTTGAGAGCGTGAAACAAAGCATTGTGATCAAGCGCGATATTCAACGGAGCAGCTGTGCCGCCGTAAACGATACCAGGTGTTTGACCAGCAGTGCGCAGGCGGCGGCTCGCTCCGGACCCCTGCTCTTTGCGTGGGAATGCAACAACTTTCATGAGAACTCCTAAATCGGGCTAACGCCCTTCGTTGAAATCCCCCGCGACCAGGGGACTTAAAAAGAGGTCCTGCAAAGCAAGACCTCGAATACTTTTTTAATCTTGACCGCTTGCTTCGTCTTCAGCAAACAACGACATCACAGAATCGCCTTTACTGATTCGACGTATGGTTTCGGCTAACAAAGAAGCACACGACAGTTGCCGTATTTTCGATAGCGCTTTGGCTTCTTTGCTAAGCGGAATGGTGTCAGTGACGACGAGTTCATCTAAAGGCGATTTAGCAATGCGTTCTACTGCTGAGCCCGAAAGAACAGGGTGAGTACAGTAGGCGATTACTTTTTTTGCGCCGCGCGACTTGAGTACTTCGGCAGCTTTAGTCAACGTGCCTGCGGTATCAACCATGTCATCCATGATCACGCAGTTGCGTCCGTCGACTTCGCCAATCACATTCATCACTTCGGATACATTCGCTTTAGGCCGACGTTTATCAATAATCGCGAGATCGCAATTTAGACGTTTCGCCAAAGCCCTAGCGCGTACCACGCCACCCACATCGGGTGACACCACCAGTAAATCTTCGTAATGCTTATTCACCAAATCCGTTAAGAGTATCGGTGAGGCATAAATATTATCGACTGGAATATCAAAGAAGCCTTGAATTTGATCCGCATGCAGATCCATGATCAGTACGCGTTCAACGCCAGCCTCTTGCAACATGTTTGCGACCACTTTTGCTGAAATCGCAACGCGCGCTGAGCGCGGACGTCGGTCTTGTCGCGAATAACCAAAGTAGGGCAACACGGCGGTAATGCGTCCAGCCGAAGCGCGCTTAAGCGCATCAACCATCAACATCACTTCCATCAAATGATCATTGGTAGGCGCAGATGTAGACTGCAAAACGAAGACATCCTTACCACGGACGTTTTCATTCACCTCCACCATGATTTCACCGTCCGAGAAGCTTGATACGACAGCTTTCCCAAGCGGGATGCCAAGCTGTGCAGCAACACCTTCAGCGAGTGCCGGATTAGCGTTCCCGGTAAAAACCATCAGGTTCTCGTGAACCATGGATTTCCTGACCACAGAGTGTTAAAAGTTTGAAAAGCCGCCAAGTCGGGCGTTATACCCACAATGGCGGCTTCATCAGTGAAGTTACATTTTTTTTATCGTCACATTCCAGACGTCCCGGAACGCACACAATCAAATGGCAGGGGAACAAGGATTCGAACCTTGGAATGCTGGAATCAAAATCCAGTGCCTTAACCAGCTTGGCGATTCCCCTACACAACCGTTTGTCTGGCGGTATACCGCTCAGACGAATTCGACACTTACGACTGCAGTTTAAGCGGATGATCAGCTAACGATCTGACCTTCCATCCTCGCCACTGGGCGGGCAGTTGTTTTAGCGTTGCCTCAGCGTCAGACTCAGATTCGAAGCGCGCAAACACACAAGCGCCCGAGCCGGTCATACGTGCTTCACCATGGTGCGACAGCCAATTGAGAGCATCAGCAACGGCCGGGAAAGCGCTAACTACTACTGCTTGCAAGTCGTTTTTCCCGAAGCCCAAGGGGCTCGCAGAAAAGTCTGCCATTTTGACGACTTTGGTGTTCCGTGTCAATTCTGCAGACCCGAATACGCGAGGGGTCGGTACCGCGACGCCGGGGTGAATTACGACATACCAGGCCGCAGGAAGGGTCATTCCCACCAGCTGTTCCCCGATGCCCTCAGCGAACGCATTTTGACCTAGTAGGAAGAACGGCACGTCCGCGCCCAGTTGAACTCCCAAATGCATCAGCTCGGCGCGTGATATGCCGAGTTGCCAAAGATGATTCAAAGCGAGCAACACGGTTGCCGCATCCGATGAACCGCCGCCCAGCCCGCCGCCCATCGGTATGCGCTTTTCCAAGCCAATGTTGACGCCGCAGACGGACTGTCCGCGTGAACTGGCGGTGGTTTTGAGTAGCTTGGCGGCTCGAATCACCAGATCATCTGCCTCAGGCACATCCACAAGGTCGGTTACGCGAACAATGCGTTCGTCATCGCGCAGATCAAAATGTAGTGTGTCCTGCAAATCGATCAACTGAAAAACGGATTGCAGCAAGTGATAGCCATCCTCGCGACGGCCAACCACATGAAGAAAAAGATTCAGCTTGGCTGGCGCTGGGCAATCATGCAAATAACGCGCAGGAGTAGCGGTCGTTAGCATCACTGCGGCTCCCACTGATCGATGATGATGCGCAAACTTAATTGATGCAGTTGCGGCGAGGTGCGGGTCAGGTCTATGCGTTTAGGGTAAACAGACACCGAATTTTGCTGCCAGCTGACATAGTGTATGTGCCAGCCATCGGTATCGAACTGATCGTTTTCATTCGGTCTAGCTAGTTGTCGTTGATTGGTCGTGCTGCGATTAAATCCTTGCAACCAATCGCGCATTCCCGCAACCGGTAGTGACCAACCCAACGTTTGTTCAGTCAGTTCTGCGACGTTGTCAGCAACTTTTATTTGTTTGCCAGTTTGTTGAATGGTGGCCGAGTCAGGAGTAATAGCCAGCTTGGCCATGGTTTGTCCTAACGGCGACATCAGATCGATGTCGATACGTTGACCTTGTTGCTGCCATTGAAAGCGTCCTTGAACTGACTGCGGTCGGTTATTTTCCTCATATCCGACTGAAAAGCGTCCCTGAATCAGGATGTTTTCATGGAAGCTTCGATCAGTTTGAGTTGGCGATGGCAAGGATGGCCACGTTAGCAAACTGCTGCAACCGACCATCCCACAAAACGTTATTAGCGCAAATAGCCAAACGGGCAGTCGTGTCATCCAACTCATGCGTGCAAGGGTTTAGAGCTTTATCTGCAGTCTCTGCAGCGTACTCTTTAGCGTATCGTTTTTAGAATCTCGGCCACCTGCATTGCGCCAGAGTTTTTTTGCCTCTTCTTCGCGACCGCGTACCCACAGCACTTCACCCAGATGGGCGGCAATTTCAGGATCGGCCTTGATAGAAAACGCCTTGCGTAAAATTTCTTCTGCCTTATCTAATCGACCCATGCGAAATTCCACCCAACCCATACTGTCCATGATGTAGGCATCATCAGGCGAAAGTGTTAAGGCCGTTTTAATCAAGTCATAGGCTTCAGGTAACCGTATATTCCGGTCGGCTAATGAATAACCCAGCGCATTAAACGCATGTTGACCGTCAGGCATCAGCTTCATGACTTTACGTAGCGCTGTTTCCATGACATCAAATTGGTGATTTTTTTCAGCAAGCATGCCCAGCTCATAGAGCAAATCCAATTGATCTGGATACGACTCGAGCGCATCGGTTATCAAGCGGATAGCGTCAGGCAATTTGTCTGCATCACGCAATAATTGCGCCTCACCGATGATGAGTTTGACGCGTTCATCATCATTTTCAACATCTGTTTGATTGAGTAAAGCGCGAGCCTCATCAAGCTTGCCACTTTTAGCCATAATTTGCGCGCGCTTTAACGCCGCATTCGTTGCGCCATTTTGCGCTGTGGTTGCCACCATATCCAACCACGCCATGGCGGCTGCTGGGTCATTACGATCTTCAGCGATTTGCGCCAGTATCATTAGCGCCTGGCTTGCGTCGCGCTCGCGATCAGGCTGACCTTTCAGGTTTTGAATGTAGGACGAGAGATATTTTTCAGCTTCCGCAATCTCATTCGTTTGCGCCATTAGTAAACCAAGGGCGTAAAGCGACGTTTGATCGTTAGGCGATTGTTGCAGTAGTGTTCGAAATTCTTTTTTGGCTTCTGCCACTTTGGATTGCTCAAACAGCATGCGAGCATACGTCAGGCGTACTTCGCGCGACTTGGGATTTTTTTTCAAAAAATCAGCGAGTAATTTGAGCGAATCTGCTTTGTTTTCAAGTAGCTGCGCATGCATTAATACAGCCAGTTCAGAATTAGGGAATTTACTAATCGCTTCACGCGATTCTTTCATCGCTGCAGTACGATCGCCGCTTACCATAGCCATTTGAATCAGTGCGATGCGCGCGTCAATCAAGTCGCGATAGGGCTCGAGTAATTCCTTCATCATCGCGCTGGCCCGAGCACGATCAGGCATACGCGCTAGCAATCGTTGCACGTTACCGATCGCCATAGGCAGCATCGCCGCTGAGCTACTCGCGAGTTGTTTAGCAAGCGATGCCTTAGCGTCATCCGAGCGATTGTTAGACACCTGAAGTCCTAACAACACTTGCGCGGCATCGTCTGCATTGGGAGCGAGTTCATGCCAGATGCGTGCGGCTTTCATTGCTTCAACAGGTAATGCTCCAGCGATGGCCATTTCCGTGGCGCGACGCGCCAAACGGGCATCGCCCGTGCTGCGTGCGATCGACAGCATATTGGCGTAACCCGCAAATGCATTCCCTCGTTGGTAGGAGATTTCAGCGGACAGATAACGGAACACCAACTCTTCGGCCCTGCCCACAGAAGGCAAGACATCCACGGGCTCGTCAGTAGTCGTACTATCGGCGGCGAATAATGGGCAGGCCGTCGCAAGCAATGCCGAGAGCGTTAGAATGGCTGAAAAATGTTTCAAAAGATTATCCTGTCGTGAAGCCTAAATAAGCCGACGCATGGGTTACGCGTTGTTTTGGCCGCGGATGATTTTACGACGAAAGCTGGAATGATCGCAGGCCCACACTTTAAAAACCATCCTCTCACCGTTTCCGATGCCTGAACTGCCTGAAGTTGAAGTCACCCGTCGTGGTATCGCCCCGCATGTCGAAGATCGTCAAGTGACCGAGGTAATCCTTCGGCGCGGGGGTTTGCGCTGGCCTTTTCCCCCTGGTTTATCGGAGCTTTTGCAGCAACGGCGAGTGCTGTCGACCGGGCGGCGCGGAAAATATCTACTGTTAAATTTTGAGCACGGCACCCTGATTATTCATCTAGGTATGTCGGGACATTTGCGTGTGTTGTCTGGATCGCATCCACCGCAAAAACACGACCATGTTGATGTCGTGATGGGTGAGACGCGTTTGCGCTTAACTGATCCACGACGTTTTGGTGCGGTGCTCTGGCATTCCAACGAAGAGGGCGATATCGAACAACACACCTTGTTACGTCATTTAGGGGTCGAGCCATTGACGTGTGAGGATCTGGGTTTACGGCTGCATCGTGAAAGTCGTCAGCGCAGCGCGGCGATCAAGCAGGTTTTATTGGCGGGTGACATTGTCGTTGGGGTGGGAAATATTTATGCGTGTGAGAGTTTGTTTCATGCTCGTATACATCCGAATACAGCAGCGCGGCGAATTTCTGCATCACGTTATCAAGCATTGGCAATTGAAATTCAACGCGTGTTAGCTGCAGCAATTGAACAAGGTGGCAGCAGCTTACGCGATTTCATCGGTGCCGATGGCCAATCAGGTTATTTTCAGCAAACCTATTTTGTGTATGACCGCGAGGGTGAGCCTTGCAGAGTATGTAAAACACCAATCAAACGTAGCGTTCAGGGTCAGCGCTCTACGTTTTATTGCGGGCGTTGTCAGCGATGAAGCGTATCGTTACCGATCAGCTCGTTGTCACTATCGATCCATCGTTTTCTGCCACGCTCATAGCTTGGCAACAGCAGCATGGCCGCCATCAACTGCCTTGGCAACAGACGCGTGATGCCTATCGCATCTGGTTATCTGAAATCATGCTGCAGCAAACGCAGGTAGCGACAGTCATTCCGTATTACCAGCGATTTCTGCAACGATTCCCAACGATTTTTTCTCTGGCTGAAGCACCCGTCGACGATGTGATGGCGCACTGGAGTGGATTGGGTTATTACACACGAGCACGCAATTTGCATCGTTGTGCACAGCGCGTCGTTGCAGACCACGGTGGACAATTCCCGGCCGATGTAGCGCTATTGAGTGACTTGCCTGGCATAGGGCCATCAACCGCGGCAGCCATCACAGCATTTGCATACGGTACGCGCGCTGCCATTTTGGATGGCAATGTCAAACGCGTGTTTTGTCGGGTGTTTGGCGTTGAAGGCTTTCCCGGCTCATCTTCCGTAGAAAAAAAATTGTGGGAATGGGCGGTTGCGCTACTGCCCGAACAATCCATTGAAGCCTACACGCAAGGGTTGATGGATTTAGGTGCAACATTGTGCACGCGCAGCCGACCTCGTTGTCATGAATGTCCATTCGCATCACGCTGTATTGCGCATAACACCCAACGCGTTAATCAGCTGCCTATGCGTAAGCCCAAGAAAGCCGTTCCTGAAAAGTTTACTGTCATGCTCGTCATCGAGCATGACAACCATATTTTGCTTGAACAGCGTCCACCGACAGGTATTTGGGGAGGTCTGCAGTCGTTGCCTGAAGTGAGTCGGCTGATGATGGCGAGTGAAAGACCAATCAGTAAAGAAGCCTTACATACTGAGTTAGCTGAGTTTGGTGAGGTCGAAGCTATCAGCCTGATGCCGGAATTCACTCATGCATTTTCACATTACAAACTCACCGTTTCACCACTACGAGTCAAGATGAAGCGTGTGTTTATGATGGCGGCACAAGCTAATTATCAGTGGCTACCGTTAGATAAGCTCAAGCATGCAGCGCTGCCAGCTCCCATCAAAAAGTTGTTAGTCGAGTGATAGTTTAAGACTAATCAACAGTTAAATGATTCTGTTTTCGCGCAGATACTGTTCTATTTTTAACAGGCGCGCACCATCATCTTGAATTTCAAGCAGCGCTTGTTTTTCTTCAATTGTGATGGGTAGCATTTCACTCCAACGATTGGCAACCCAGCTGGGCGAATTCAATTGATGTGGCTCAGGGAAAGGATTGACGAAACTTTGATCCGACTGCGCGCGTGACTGATCCATAAAATCACTGATAACTGTTTCGAGTACGTCGCCGCAAACCGGTAGTGCATCATCGCAAAAGATGTCAGTACTAGTAGCGAGCATCTCAATTTTTGCTTCTGTGAGTTGATTTGCCTGTACGCGCGTTTCGAGCACCTTAAAACGTTCCCCGCCGCGCGTCTCTAACAGCAGCACGCCCAGCTCGGGCATATCCCATTCCACGATATGCGCTAATGTACCTACCACGCATGGCTCAGCGGCTTTGCCAACTTCACTGCCAGAACGTATGGCGACCACTCCGAACGGTGCATTGGCTTTCATGCGTTCACGTACCATGTCCACATAACGCGTTTCGAATACGCGCAAAGGTAGAACACCACCGGGGAAAAGCACAGTGCGAAGTGGGAACAGCGGTAGCCAATCAGTTGCGTTCATTATCATGTGATAGTTCGCGGTGGCGAATCAATACGCGTGCCTGATTTTTAAAGTGTTGCGCTAATTGTTCAACCATAAACACCGATCGATGTTGGCCACCAGTGCAACCAATAGCCACAGTCAGATAGCTGCGGTTGTCGCGCTGGTATGCCGGCAACCAGCGTTCAATAAAATTACGAATATCCGAGAGTAGATTGACCGCGTCTGGTTGTGCTTTAAGAAAATCAACTACTGGCTGATCTTTACCAGTCATGGGACGCAGCGTTTTGTCATAAAACGGATTGGGAACGACACGCACATCGAAGACTAAATCAGCATCCAGTGGCACGCCGAACTTGAAGGCAAACGACTCAAACAAAAGTGACAATTGCTGGCTATCTTTTTGCACCAATTCTTTAATCCAGGCGCGCAGTTGATTAGCAGAGAGACCCGAGGTATCAATCAAATGCCCCAGACCTTCAATTGCAGAGAGCATTTCACGCTCTTGCCAAATGCACTCCACTAAGGTCGGAATATCCGAGGGTTGCGCGTCTGGTGCAATGCGGTGCGATAGCGGATGACTGCGGCGGGTTTCTGAAAAGCGATTAATTAATGATTCAGTTTTCGCAGTAAGAAAAATCACTTCAACGTGGTGCCCTTGATCGCGCAGCCAGCTAATGTCGACGGGTAATTCACTCAGTGAAGTGGCACTGCGGGCATCGACGGCCACCGCAAGATTTTCAGCGCCTTCGCTGAGACGAGTTTCTACGAGCGCACGCAGCAAAGAAGGCGGCAGATTATCAACGCAAAAATAACCTGCATCTTCGAGTGCGTTCAAGCCAACGGATTTACCCGAGCCGGAAATACCTGTCAGGAGAATAATCCGCATCTATTCCTCGCCCATGGCGCGCTGTTGGCGCTCCATAAAATTAGCCAGGGTATCGATGCCGCGAAGCTGCAGTATGGTGTTACGTACAGCGGCTTCCAACAACACAGCGATATTTCGACCTGCTTCAACTGGAATTACCACTTTGCGTATCGGTAATCCAAGTACTTCATCGTTCTGTTGGTCGAGCGGAAGGCGTTCGTAATTTTCTTCCAGTGTTTTGCGACGCACGAGATGGACGATTAACTTCAGTCGCATTTTTCGGCGTACCGCTGTTTCACCAAAGATTGCACGAATATCTAACAAGCCCAAACCACGTACTTCTAAAAGATTTTGTAATAGCGGTGGGCAGCGGCCTTCGATCATGTTGGGCGCAATGCGCGCAAATTCCACAGCATCATCGGCGACTAAACCATGATTACGCGATATCAGCTCCAAACCCAATTCACTTTTACCCAAACCCGATTCGCCGGTAATCAATACACCTACGCCTAATACATCCATAAAAACGCCATGCATGGTGATGCGAGTTGCGAGTTTTTTCGACAGATACACACGTAGGTAATCGATGACCTGTGCTGAAGGCAGGGGTGTAGCAATCAAAGGGATGCCGTGTTCATTACACACAGAGATGATGAATGGCGGTGCTTGCAGCGATTGCGCCATGATGAGTGCAGGCGGTTTGCCTGCTACTAGTTCGCGAGTCTGTGCGAGACGCGATTGTTCTGAAATATGGGCGAGATAGGAGACTTCTTCATGGCCAAAAACCTGAATCCGTCCGGGGTGAATCAGATTTAAGTGCCCGATTTGATCTGCGGCAGATACCGCGTCGCCGACGATCACGCCATTCGCTCCGGCTTGACCGCCTAGCCAACTGAGCTTCAAAGCCTCGAGGTTGTCATCGAAGAGTTCTTGTATGGACAGCGGATTTGTCAGAGGCATAGATCAGCGGCGCCGGTATTCGGTTCGGGTGCGATTAATTTAATCGAGGCTAGGGCGCTATTGAAACAGCATCCACTGCCTCAATCAAACCATATTTCGCTCTGCAGGATGCCAGTTGACTAGTTTTGTGTAGAGCGACTGAGCGTCACCATTCTCTGCCAACTCAGATCTGAAGCCTTTGTCGGAAAACATTTCAGCGATTTCCGACAAAATTTCCAGATGCTGTTGCGTCACATTATCGGGAATCAGCAAAAAGATTAGTAGCTTGACGGGTTCTCCATCAGGCGACTCAAAAGGGATGGGCTCAGATAAACGTACAAATGCAGCGAGCGGTGCTTTTAATCCACGGATTCTGCCGTGAGGTACTGCAACGCCGTGCCCGAGTCCGGTAGAGCCTAAGCGTTCGCGTGCAAACAAATTATCTGAAACGGTAGAGCGGGCGATTCCACAATTATTTTCAAAAATCAGTCCGGCTTGTTCAAAGGCTCGTTTCTTACTCGAACACTCGAGATCAAGAACGATATTTTTTTCTGAAAGAATTTGGCTGAGTTGGGTCATGGTACTAGGGCAAATAGGGCGATGTTCGAAGCCTGCGTGTATTTCATGGTTTTGAGGCGGTAATCCTAGGTTGTATTCTTTCCTTGGGCCAACAAATCTATACCTGCTTTGGCCGAATGGCAATCGCAAAAAACAATTTTTTTAAAACCCCTGCTATTGCCTTGCATTTCGGGCATTAGATGGCATTTTTGAAAGTGAAAAATTACTGCGCCACGGGTTGATATCAATCCCGCCACGCCGTGTGTAACGAGCTAGCACCAATAGTTTCGAGGGACTACATTCTCTTAGCAGATCCATAAAAATTTGCTCCACGCAGTGCTCATGGAACCCTTGGTGCAAGCGAAATCCAATTAGGTATTTCAATAATCGCTCTTGATCAATGGCGGGCCCAACATACTGAATCTGAATGCTGGCCCAATCCGGTTGATTAGTCACAGGGCAATTCGATTTGAGTAAGTGCGACACCAGCTTTTCTTCTACGGGTGGTGACGCTTTGTCTGCACGCAGCAAGCTTTTGTTCGGTGAGTAACTATCAACTTCAATATCTAAGCGATCGATTAGCTGGCCATCAAGCTCCGCCATTTTTAGTTGAGCAAAATCGCCACTTAGTGTGAGCTTAATTTGTACCGGAGCGCCAAAGGCAGAGGACAGGTCAGTACTCAATAATTCTAGTAATGCTTCTTCTCCGGCAAGGCGAGATTGATTGAAGGAATTCAGGTAGAGCTTGAGCGATTTAGATTCGACAATATGTGGTGAGTCGGCGGGCACGAGTAGGGTGGCAATCGCTACCTGAGGTTTGCCGCGCAAATTGAGCCAGGAGATTTCATAGGCAGTCCACACATCCATACCGAAAAAGGGTGGGGAGTCAGCGATACCCAGCTCGGCGCGCTTTTCGGCGCGTGGTATGGGAAATAGCAAATGCGGGTTGTACTCGTTCACATAGGCGGTATTTTTACCGAGAGGTGAACCGGAGGCCGGCGCAGAGTGATCCATGAATGTCAGCAACAGTAAAAAGTAGCGAGCAGCTTACAGGAATAGCTGGTAAGCAGGATTATGACTTTCGTCCCATGACCGAAAGCCAATGTTGGCTAGGAAATCACGAAACGCCTTCATCTCTGCTTTAGGTACTTGAAGACCCACTAACACGCGTCCAACATCGCCGCCCTGGCTACGATAATGAAACAAACTAATGTTCCAACTCGGTGCCAGGCTATCTAAAAACCGCATGAGCGCACCCGGCCGTTCAGGGAATTCAAATCGGTACAGTAATTCACCGGAGGCTAGCGCGCTCTTACCACCGACTAAATGCCGTATGTGTAGCTTAGCCAGTTCATCATGGGTGAGATCAATGGTTTTGAATCCTTGCTTCTCAAATTGGCGAGCTAT
>JBEGSP010000112.1:0-2615 GCA_041179845.1 Pseudomonadota bacterium | reverse complement strand
ATGCCGATGTCCGTTGAGGGTGTCGCAGCAATGCAAGCGTGCGCTCGTATCGGTGCAACGCATTCAGTTGTTTTTGGTGGTTTCTCGGCCAAGTCTCTCCAAGAGCGCATCATTGATGCGGGTGCCGTCGCTGTTATTACTGCTGATGAGCAAGTGCGTGGTGGTAAGCAACTTCCCCTGAAAGCGATCGTTGATGAAGCCTTGGCGATGGGTGGATGCGAAGGCATCAAGAACGTTGTCATCTATCAACGTACCAAAGGCAAAATTAATGTTGCCGCCGGTCGCGACATTTGGTTGCACGATTTAACTGAAAAACAGGCAGAGCAGTGCGAGCCTGAGTGGGTCAACGCAGAGCACCCACTTTTTATTCTTTATACATCAGGTTCAACCGGCAAACCTAAAGGCGTGCAGCATGCGTCCGGTGGTTATTTGCTGTGGGCTGCGTTGACCATGAAGTGGACCTTCGATATTAAGCCCACCGATGTGTTTTGGTGTACGGCAGATATAGGTTGGGTTACAGGTCATAGCTATATTGCGTATGGTCCTTTAGCTGTAGGAGCGACGCAAATTGTGTTCGAAGGTGTGCCGACGTTTCCTCATGCGGGTCGATTCTGGGAAATGATAGAGCGCCACAAAGCGACGATTTTTTATACCGCCCCGACAGCCATACGTTCATTGATCAAAGCATCCGATGCAGATCCCAAAGCACATCCGAAAAAATTTGATCTCACCTCATTACGTTTGCTCGGATCAGTCGGTGAGCCTATCAATCCCGAAGCGTGGATGTGGTACTACAAAAATGTTGGTGACAGTAAGTGCCCGATTGCTGATACGTTCTGGCAAACAGAAACGGGCGGTCACATGATCACTCCGTTGCCAGGTGCGACGCCTATGGTGCCGGGCTCATGCACCTTGCCTTTGCCTGGAATTATGGCGGCGATTGTTGATGAGGCAGGTAACGATATGCCACACGGCCACGGCGGTATTTTGGTAGTTAAGCGTCCTTGGCCTTCCATGATACGGACCATCTGGAATGATCCGGAACGTTTTAAGTCCAGTTATTTCCCTCCAGAGTTGGGAGGTAAATTGTATTTGGCAGGCGACGGTGCTATTCGTGATGAAAAAACTGCTTACTTCACTATCACCGGTCGCATCGATGATGTATTGAATGTATCGGGCCATCGCATGGGTACGATGGAAATTGAATCAGCATTGGTTGCTAACCCTATGGTTGCTGAAGCCGCGGTTGTAGGCAAGCCTGACCCGACTACGGGTGAATCGATTTGTGCATTCGTAGTGTTAAAAGGCGCGCGACCTACCGGTGAGCAAGCGGTTGCCATCGCAAAAGAATTGCGTGATTGGGTTGGAAAAGAAATAGGTCCGATTGCTAAACCCAAAGAAATTCGTTTTGGTGACAACCTTCCCAAGACACGCTCAGGAAAAATTATGCGGCGACTGTTGCGTGTTCTCGCCAAAGGTGAAGAGATTACCCAAGATATTTCAACGTTAGAAAATCCAGCGATCCTGGAGCAATTGAAGCAAGCGATTTAAAGCTAGAAATTAGTGTTTAAGCGTGTTGTTAGGTTTTCGTGGTTTTGTGGGGGAAGGTCGTAGGGCTAACTCCGATGGCCCTATTACCGAATTGCCGCTTCGTCTTCGGGCGAAGCGGCTTTTTTTATTTGATGTTTTACAACCACACGCATGCACTATTTTTTGCACTACATAAATAGTGCAGTCCCCCTCAGTAATTGACTATTATCGCAACGCTTTTGCGTGGCGATGTACTAATCTCACAGAAGCGGTTGACCTGTTTTTTCTCTCGATGCTAAAACGACAATTGTCGTACATGGCGTGATCAATTTTTAAGCCTTGTTTTTTAGAGAGGCTTGCTGAATACATCGGGAGATAAAATCATGAGGAATTTGATGTTGGCATGGCTAATAACAAGCTGTTTGATGGCGGTGGCTAAATCATCCATTGCGAATGACGAATTAGTCCAATTAAGTGCGAATACTACGAACTGGTGTACGCAGACTGGAAATAACGCGAATCATAGTTATAGCTAGCTTGCACTAACCAATAGGGGTAATGTAAAGATATTAGAAGTTACATGGATGTGATGACATCCTCTTGCTTGGGTTCGAATTTCTATTTTTTTGGTGACATCAACATTGAAAGCGTTATTCGATAACGTGGTATGAACATATGTGCTGCTGCTTGTGATTACCGAAGAGCTATTCGAACTGAGTGCGTGAGGCAATAGGTAAAAGCTGACACGTGATCAGTCCTTATAAAAGTAGAAAATTTATGCGTAATCTCGCAATGAAAGGTGATTTTTGGTTTCGCTTGGTAAGAGAATGTAAAAGGCTACGAGGAAGTTTTGCTATAATCCGGAGCTTCGTTTGATCCGCGGTTCAAACGAATTCCGGAGAGATGGATGAGTGGTTTAAGTCGCACGCCTGGAAAGCGTGTGTAGGTTCATAGCCTACCGGGGGTTCGAATCCCCCTCTCTCCGCCAGCTAACTTTTTTCAAATCTTCAATCCTTCAAATCTCTAGATCTAATTTATTGATCTGATTGAGTCTTTTTGTGATTGATTGCTACCTGAGATTTGAA
>JBEGSP010000111.1:0-10010 GCA_041179845.1 Pseudomonadota bacterium | reverse complement strand
CCGCTGATAAAGTTAAATCTGTTGAGCGATACACGTGATATAGCACCGATCATTAGCGGCGTGCGCCTGATGCGAAAATTATTTCAAACAGCGCCTTTCAGCAATCACTTAAAAGCAGAATTAATGCCGGGGCCATTGTGCCAATCCGACAGCGAAATGACCGACTATCTACGTCTACAAGTGCAATCCATGTATCACCCTGTGGGCACCTGCAAGATGGGCCACGATGCGATGTCAGTGGTTGACGATCGCTTGCGTGTACAAGGTATCGTCGGCTTACGTATTGCCGATGCCTCTATCATGCCGACTATCCCATCGGGTAATACTAACGCGCCGGTTATCATGATTGCTTCTAAAGCGGCAGCTATGATTGAGCAAGATACCTATTAAGATAGCGGCCATGATTGCGCAAGATACCTATTAATAAAAAAACAGCTATTTATTACACCTCGGATTTTAAAAAACACCCCGGAGATCTCTCATGAAAACCTATAACCACTTCATCGACGGCCAATATGTAGAGCCTATAGGCAAACAGTGGATGGATACGATTAATCCTTACACAGGTAAACCTTGGGCAAAAATTCCTCAGGGATGCGCCAAGGATGTTGATCGCGCAGTGGCTGCTGCCAAGCACGCCATGACCGAGGGTCCGTTTTCAAAAATGACAGCGACTGAACGCGGCAAGATGATGTTGCGCTTAGCTGATTTAGTCACCAAGCATGCGGAGCGATTGGCTGAGATTGAGGTACAAGACAATGGTAAGTTAATCGCCGAAATGCGCGGTCAGATGAACTACCACCCTGAATGGTGGCGTTACTACGGTGGCTTAGCTGACAAAGTCGAAGGTGCTGTCATGCCTATCGATAAACCCGATATCTTTGCCTTTACTCGTCACGAGCCTGTTGGCGTGGTGGGTGCACTCACCGCATGGAATTCACCACTACTTTTTATTGCGTGGAAATGCGCGCCCGCGATTGCTGCCGGTTGTTCTGTCGTGATCAAGCCGTCTGAATTTACGTCTGCTTCTACGCTAGAGTATGCCGCGCTTACTAAAGAAGCTGGCTTTCCTGATGGTGTGTTCAATGTGGTGGCAGGTTACGGCCCTGATGCAGGTTCTGCATTAGTTGATCATCCGGATGTCGCAAAAATTACCTTTACCGGATCCGACAGTACCGGCGCACGTATCTATGCACAAGCAGCAAAGACCATGAAGCGCGTCACACTCGAATTGGGCGGTAAATCACCTAACATTGTTTTTGATGATTGCAACTTAGATAAAGCGGCGGCTGGCGTTGTCTCAGGAATTTTTGCAGCAACTGGTCAAACCTGTATCGCAGGTTCACGCCTGTTAGTACAAAACTCAATAAAAGAAGCGTTCACCAAAAAAGTCGCCGAACTCGGTGCGACGGCTCGTAAAGGTAATCCTATGGAGGCCGATACGAATATCGGTCCCGTCACTACCCCCGCGCAGTATCAAAAAATTCTCGATTACATAGACATCGCAAAAAAAGAAGGCGCGCGCTGCATACTCGGTGGTACAGCCGCACCTGATCTACCCGGTGGACAATTCGTCGAACCGACTATCTTCGTTGATGTGACTCCGCAAATGCGCATTGCACGCGAAGAAGTGTTTGGCCCGGTGCTTTCCATTATCGGTTTTGACGATGAAGAAGAAGCGATCAGACTTGGTAACGATTCAGTGTATGGTTTGGCTGCGGGTGTGTGGACAGAAAACATTGGTCGTGCTGTACGTATGTCGAAAGCACTACGCGCTGGTACTGTGTGGGTGAATACATATCGCGCTGTGAGTTACATGATGCCGTTCGGCGGTATGAAACATTCGGGCATAGGCCGTGAAAGCGGTATTGAATCTATCAACCAATATCTTGAAACTAAGAGTACGTGGATTTCGTATTCTGAAGGTGCACCCGCTAATCCATTTATCATGCGCTAAATAATAAAAATAGGAGGTCATATGAAAGGTATCGTATTTGCGGGTGATAGAAAATTATCTATGCAAGAGTTTCCGGACCCTACGCCGGGACCGAATGAAGTCGTACTCGAGATGAAAGCCTCCGGCATGTGCGGTAGCGATTTAAAAGTGTATCGCGCACCATTTGGCGAAGGATTAAAAAACCTCGGCTATACCGAAGCTATGCACGTCATTGCCGGCCATGAACCGTGTGGTGTCGTAGTAGCCGTTGGCGCTAACGTCAATCCTAAACAAGCCTATGTGGGTCAACGGGCGATGGTGCATCACTATCGCGGTTGCGGTGCATGCCCGCATTGCTCTACCGGTTGGCAGCAAATGTGCGTGGAAGGTGTCGCAGAAATTTACGGCATCACCGGTCATGGTGGTCATTCCACTTATATGAAATGTCCGGCGAATACCATTGTTGAGTTACGCGAAGAACTCTCGTTTGAAACCGGAGCAGCGATTGCCTGTGGTACCGGTACTGCATGGGGTGCATTGCATAGACTCGAAGCCAGCGGCGATCAAACCATCGCGGTATTTGGTCAAGGCCCGGTCGGCTTATCCGCTACCCAACTCGCTGCTGCCATGGGTATGCGTGTGATTGCGTTGGATATCAGCGATGAACGCTTAGCGCGCGCCAAAGAATTCGGTGCCGATGAAATTATCAATCCAATTAAGACTGATGCCGTCGCTGCGATACGCCAGTTAACTCAAGGCTTAGGTGCGCATGCATCAATCGATTCATCTTCATCACCTGAGGCACGTCTGCAATCGGTGCAATGCGTACGCAGCTGGGGTAAGGCTTGCTTTGTTGGTGAAGGTGGTCAGGTAACGATTGATGTCAGTCGCGACATGTTACGTCGACAAGTGACCGTGATTGGTTCGTGGACTTTTTCTACCGTGGGTCAAAAAGCCTGCAATGATTTTGTCGCTGATCGAAAAATTAATGTCGATGGACTCTTCACCCACCGCTGGAGACTGGATCAGGGTGAAGAGGCTTACAAAATTTTTGATCAGCAAAACTCAGGTAAAGGCGTATTTTTGATGTAATCGAAGGACTTCATCTCTCATATCAACCTACCTTATTCCGACTGTCTAATTCATTTTCAACTTAGACAGTCGGCCCCCAAGGCGCCGCCATCATTAATTTGTTTTCTTGCGACGCGACTAAGGGTCTCACTTTTTGTGCAAAAGCCATAAACTGTTCATCAGCGAACAAGGCAGCCCAAAACGCACGACGGTCTGCATCATCCTCAAATTTCCAAATATGGATAAGCTGATGCAAAGCACCGATGTCGCCAATGAAGTAGCCCACCAATTTCTTGGGATGGCGCTCAATCGCGGGATAACCCAACGTTTTATAGAGCTCCACGATCTCGCCCATCTTGCCGACGATTGCCTGATACGTACGCATTTCATAAATAGCCATCTTGTCTCCTTAGTGTGGTTTTTGTTTAATTATGCAACCGAACATTACATCCCTAATTTATCATCAAAACCTACCGATATAGCGCTCAAAATCAATTAACAAGAACAGGCATTATTTGCTCTCATCCTAGACACGGGCAAGTGGTGTAAATTATCGCCCTTGGCGATTAAATCGCATTGAACAAAACACCAGGAGAAAATTTTGAAAATCACCACTGGGCGCCCGGCAACGCTGGCTCCGCATGGCATGGTCACCTGCCCTCATTCACTCGCCTCGCAAGCCGGCATTGATGTATTACGTGCGGGTGGCTCTGCGGTGGATGCTGCGATTGCAACCAGTGCAGTACTCGCCGTCATTTATCCGCACATGGTGGGCGTAGGTGGTGATGCCTTCTGGTTGATTCATGATGCTAAAACCGGTGATGTGCATTTTTTAAATGGTGGTGGTCGTGCCGCCGCATCGGCGAGTGCCGACTATTTCACTAGTCGCGGTATGAAAGAAATTCCTTTCCGCGGCATCTTACCTGCCAGCTTAACGACACCGGGTTCTGTTGATAGTTGGTGTCAAGCTCATGCCAAGTACGGCAAGTTACCCATGACGCGTAATCTGCAATCAGCGGTTACGTATGCGCGTGACGGTTTTCCTGTCACCGAGCGACTCGCTGGCTGGATAGCAAAAACAGAACAAGAACTTCGTGCTGAACCCGATGCAGCTGCTATCTTTTTAAAAAATGGTGTTCCACAAGCCGGCTCTCTACTACGCAACCCTGGCTTAGCCAATACACTCGAATCGATTGGTCGCGATGGCCGACAAGGTTTTTATGAAGGCCCAGTCGCTGATGCGCTAGTTGACTATGTACAAAAACGTGGCGGCTTTTTCACTAAACACGATTTACAAGCTCAGCATGCTGAATGGGGTCAGCCACTGGTGGGTCAATATCATGATCTGACGCTGTATCAAACCCCTGCACCAACGCAGGGTTTTGCTGTCATTGAAATGCTGAATTTAGTTGAGCCACTGAATTTGAAAAAAAACGGCTTTCTCGGCGCCGATCATGTGCACTTACTGGTGCAAGCAAAACAAATTACTTATCACGACAGAGACCGCTATATTGCTGATCCTAAGTTCGCCGATATACCCATGGATCGATTGATCTCGAAAGAATATGCAAATGAACGGCGCTCATTGATTGATGCAGAACATGCTTTACCATGGGACAAAATTCCTTCGTATGGCAGCCTGACGGGTGACACCGTGTATATCGCTGTAGTGGATGCCGAAGGTAATGCTGTGTCGCTGATTCACAGTTTGTATGGTGTGTTTGGCTCCACCGTAGTAGCAGGTGACACAGGTATTGTTTTACAAAATCGTAGTGCGTATTTCTCGCTTGATCCACAGCACCCGAACAAAGTTGAACCCGGAAAAATTCCATTGCACACCTTGATTGCCTCAATCGGCAAACGCAATGGCAAACTATGGAGTGTGGTCGGTTGCATGGGCGCCGATGGTCAACCACAAATACAATTACAGACCTATGTCGCGATGATGGATTTTGGTTGTGATATACAACAAGCACTGGAAGCGCCGCGCTGGCTTTCGGGTCGCTTTGCGATTGGCGAACCGCGCGATACCTTGCACATTGAAGGACGCTTTCCTGAATCGACTTTCAAAACACTGGAACAACGTGGGCATATGCTGAATCGCTGGGAAGATTGGAATGAACTCGCTGGGCATGCCCACGGCATTACGATTGATCCTGTGAGTGGTATTCGTGTCGGCGGTTCAGACCCCAGAAGCGACGGCGCTGCTATCGGATACTAAAAAATCAATCTGTACCGGAGGTCGTCATGCAAGAAACTACTCGCTGGAAAAAACGACCTCCCGGTTCGAATTGGGGTGATTTTGGTGCAGATGATCAAGCCGGTCGTCTGAATTTAATTACCCCTGAAAAGGTATTGCAAGGCATCGCTGAAGTACACGCTGGTTTAAGTTTTAATTTGTCGTTGCCACTCGATGTACCGGGTGGCAATGTATTAAATCCTCGGCGTTATCCTCCTGTATTGCGACCTACTTTGCGCAATCACCAGCCCAACATGAACTATGCTTTGGGCAAAGACAATCCCCACCATACGGATGTAGTGAGCGATGATCTCGCGATTCTTCATCTGCAATACAGCACGCAATGGGATAGCCTTGCCCATGTGGGCTCGTTATTTGATGCCAATGATGATGGCGTGCCTGAAGCGGTTTACTACAACGGCTATCGCGCTGGTATTGATGTGGTTGGCCCCAGCGATGCTGCGGATGCCGGTATTTTTTCTTCTATAGAAAATCGCTCAACCTCACACGCTAAAGCTTTAGGCATAGAAAAAATGGCTGAGCGCTGTGTGCAAGGTCGCGCTGTGATGATTGATCTGCATGCGCATGTGGGCAATCAACGCGTGAATGTTGATTACAACGTACTCCATGAAATTTTAAATAAAGACAACATCACGATTGAGCGTGGTGACATGGTATGCCTGCACACAGGATTTGCTGAACTTTTATTAGGAATGAATCGTCAGCCCGACGAAGCTATTCTGGCTCACAGTTGCGCGGTGCTGGAAGGACGCGATCCGAAATTATTAGAATGGATTAGCGATTCGGGATTGTCCGTCATCATCGCAGACAACTATGCGGTTGAAGCGCACCCCGCCTCGCATCACAGTGGCTCGTGCGCTACCTTACCTTTACATGAGCATTGTTTATTCAAGTTAGGTATCCATCTGGGTGAACTCTGGCATTTAACGCCGCTGGCCAACTGGCTGCGCGCGCATCAGCGTTCGCGCTTTTTACTGACGGCACCGCCGCTGCGACTACCCGGCGCGGTGGGATCGCCGGTGGCGCCCATCGCGACGGTGTAACCAGTTAAACGCGGTTCTTATTGATGAAATCCGTCATACGCTGAACACCTTGTTTGATGGCGTCATCTGATGCGGCGTAGCTTAAGCGTATGTGCTGGCCTTCACCTTCGACACGCGGTCCAAAATGAATATCTGCCAACACCGCTAAACCCGCTTCATTCAGTAAGCGTTTACGGAATTCTTCTGAATCTTTACAGCCTGTTAGCTTGCAAGCCTCAGTAACATTTGGCCATGCATAAAATGCGCCGCCGGGATTTTTACATGTCACACCCGGTACTTGGTTCAGCAAGCCCACAATCAAATCACGACGTTTATGGAAAATATCGCGCATCCGATTTGCATCGTCTTGTGGTCCATTCAGCGCTTCAACACCCGCCCATTGCGTGATCTGCGACGCGCAGGATTCGGTATTCGTAATCCAAGTGGTGAAGAACGGTGCTAATTTTTTATTCGCAGCAAAGCCCAAACGCCAGCCTGTCATAGCCCATGTCTTAGAACAGCCATCAGAGATGATGGTGCGTTCTTGCATACCGGGTAAAGAAGCAATCGATACGAACTCACCTTCGTAAATCAAGCGGCCATAAATTTCATCAGCGAAAATCCAAATCTGCGGATGCTTGCGCAATATCTCAGCAATCGCTTCCATATCTTTTTTAGGGATGATGCCGCCGGTAGGATTTTGTGGCGAATTCAAAATCAGTAATTTAGTTTTGGGAGTGATCTTGTCCGCGAGTTCTTGCGGATCAAAACTAAAGTTACGCGACTCACGCAAATAGATAGGCACACCAACCGCACCACTGGCTTTGATCTGCGATTCATAAATCGGGAAGCCCGGCACCGGATAAATAACTTCATCGCCCGCGCCGTAGTCGGTGGTCGAAAGAATCGTGTAGGCAATAAAGGGTTTCGCTCCAGCGGCCACCACCACATCATCGGCATCGACCTTAATGCCGCGTGTACGTGTGAAATCATCGGCCACCGCCTGCCGCAATTCAGGAATACCTGCTGAAGGCGTATAACCGTGACGACCTTCACGAATCGCTTTCACGCCAGCATCCTGAATATTCATAGGCGTATGAAAATCGGGCTGACCAATGCAAAATGAAATAACGTCGCGACCTTCACGAATCAGCTTATTGACTTCTGCCAGGACAATAAATGCGTTTTCTGTGCCCAAGCCTTGAGCGCGCTGACTGACGTTTGCCATGAAGTCTCCGAATATAAAATTGTAATTGTAGGTTTTTAGGCGTTGACACCCAGCTATTCTATGAATGGCCTTGAAGTCCACCTGAAAGGTTCGCTATGCTACCAAGAGCTGTTTGAATGTTCTACTGTCAATCAAGGTAATCTTCTGCCAGCGAGCATTGAAATATACTTGAAATACACAAAGATTAACTTTTTAAAAACGTCTTACCGACTACCAACGCTTATCGTCCCGCTTCCCTTAGAAAGGTTCACCCTATGCGTCTTTTATCCAGCGCCCCACTCCTAGTATCGGTTCTGGCATCATCTTTCTGTGTATTGCCTTCCACTGCCAATGCACAAGAGTTAGTTGTTCGCATAGGTCATGCCGGTCCACTCACTGGCAACATCGCGCATTTAGGTAAGGACACAGAAAACGGTGTGCGCATGGCTATTGATGAAGCGAATGCCAAGGGCATCACCATAGGTGGCAAAAAAGCGAAGTTTGTGATGGTGTCTGAAGACGATGCCGCTGAGCCCCGTCAGGCCACCTTAGTCGCACAAAAACTGGTCGATGGAAAAATCCAAGGCTTAATCGGCCACGTGAATTCGGGCACAACCATACCCGCCTCAAAAATTTATCATGACGCGGGCGTCCCACAGATCTCGCCTTCGGCTACCAATCCTAAATACACGCAACAGGGTTATCAAAATGCATTTCGAGTAGTCGCTAATGATGCACAACTCGGTAGTGTGATGGGACGCTATGCCGCGCAAACGCTCAAGCTGAAAAATGTCGCGGTGGTAGATGATCGCTCTGCCTATGGTCAAGGTCTGGCGGATGAATTTTTAAAATCCGCCAAAGCGAATGGTATCAACATTGTTAGTCGCCAGTTCACTACGGACAAATCGACTGACTTCAGCGCCATTCTCACCGCCATCAAAGCCAAACAACCTGATGCGATTTTCTTTGGCGGTATTGATGCGGTAGGTGGGCCTATGCTTAGACAGATGAAACAACTGGGGATTTCAGCAAAATTTATGGGTGGCGATGGCGTCTGCTCAGAACAGATGCCGGTACTGGCAGGCGAAGGGCTAATTGATGATGTGGTCTTGTGTTCAGAGCCCGGCGGTATTGAAGATGCGCAGAAAAAAGTGATAGAAGATTTTCGTGCTGCGTTCCGTAAAAAATATAACGGCAATGTACAAATTTATTCGCCATACGCCTATGACGCCACTTGGCTTATGATCACTGCCATGCAAAAAGCAGGCTCGTCCGATCCAGCAAAATATCTACCCATTATGGCCTCGTCAAAATATCAAGGCGTAACCGGTTTGATTGAGTTTGATGCTAAAGGAGATGTAAAGAATAGCGCCTTGACACTCTACACGTTCCGCAACAAACAACGTGTTCAGCTCGCTGTTGTGCGTTGATTTCAGCTTACTGAAAGCTGTGTAAAACCTTGCAGAGTGCGTCGATCAATCAGATAGATTAGCAAGCGTACTAACGCGTTCAGTGCTAATGCCAGAAAAATTAATATTAACGCCACGGCGGCCATTTGCGCCGTGTCGTTAATATCAATCGCATTCATCAGTAAAAATCCCAGGCCGCGCTGAGCACCAAACATCTCACCAATAATCACGCCCAGCAACGCGAGCGACGCACCCAAACGCAAGCCTGACATGATGCCCGATGACATTGCTGGCAGCATCACACGTCTAAGCGTGGTGGCGTAATCTAAACCTAAGGTGCGTGCTGTTTTCACGTAATGCAAAGGTATTTCTCGTGCGGCGCCTAAAGTAAATAGCATGATGGGCAAGACACCATGAATAAAACCAAAAGCAATTTTCGATGATTGCCCTAGACCGCAAATTAATAGCACCATCGGATACAAGGTGACTTTGGGTAGCGATGACAGCGCAATGATCAAGGGCTCAAAAATCAATCCGCTGGCACGGTGCAAACCCAGTAATAAACCCAGTGACAGTCCAACTACACTGGCCAGCACTACGCTGACTACCCATAAATACAAAGTGATATTTAGATGAGGACTGATAAATCCGGTGCTAATCAACATCACCAATCGCTGCCATGTCGCCAACGGTGCAGCAACCGCATCAGTGCCATATGAGAGGCTTAAAAAATGCCACAAGCCCAACACTAAAAAAATCGCAACTGCTCTGTCAGCATAGATGCGCATCAGACACTACCCAAGGTTGCACGATACGTTAGAACACGGCGTTCGATTTGTATCAACACCCATTGCACCGACGCCGATACTGAGATCACTAGTAACATCAAGGCGTACATCGATCGTGTATCAAAATCATTGTAAGCGAAGGAAATAGCGTGACCCAAACCGCATGGTGAGAGAATAAATTCTGCCATGATCACACCAATAAAAGCGTAGGTTGCCGCCATTTTAAAACCCGTCATCAGTGACGGCAAAATAGCCGGTAATTGCACACGCAGTAGGAATGAAAAATGACTCACGCCCATGATTCGGGCTGATTTATT
>JBEGSP010000110.1:0-5155 GCA_041179845.1 Pseudomonadota bacterium | reverse complement strand
CGCACACCGAAACGATGTTCTTCATCGATAATGACTAAGCCCAGACGTTGAAATTTCACATCGGATGACAACAGCTTGTGGGTACCAATAACAACATCTATCGTACCTTCTCCCATACCTTTGAGCGCTAGCGTTACTTCTTTACCTGTGCGAAAGCGCGATAGCTCGGCAATTTTTACGGGCCAGTCTGCAAAGCGATCAGCAAAGGTTTGCGCATGTTGTTCAGCTAACAGGGTAGTGGGTGCTAGGATCGCGACCTGTTTGCCACCCATCACCGCGACAAACGCTGCACGCAGTGCGACTTCAGTTTTTCCAAATCCGACATCGCCGCAGATCAAACGATCCATCGGTTTACCGGAAGTCATATCTTTAATAACGGAATTAATGGCAGCGGCTTGATCCGGCGTTTCTTCAAATCCAAAACTCTCAGCAAAGGCTTCGTAATCATGCGCTGAGTATTCAAATGAATGACCTTGGCGCAGCGCGCGTCGTGCATATAAATTTAAAAGCTCTGCGGCGGTGTCGCGAATTTGCTCGGCAGCTTTGCGCTTGGCTTTATCCCATTGCCCTGAGCCTAAGGCATGAAGCGGGGCATCTTCGGGTGCGGCTCCAGAGTAACGTGAAATCACATGCAACTGTGATACGGGTACGTAGAGCTTGGTTTCTTTGGCGTATTCGAGATGGAGAAATTCCGTCTCACCTTCACCTAAATCCATACTAATCAAGCCGTGGTAGCGACCAATGCCGTGATTAATATGAACCACCGGATCGCCGATTTTAAGTTCGGACAAATCTCGAACCATAGAGTCGACTTGCGTGACGGCTTCTTGTTTTTTACGTCCTGCGCGGCGGCCACTGCCGGCGTAAAGCTCTGTCTCAGTAATGAATGCGATGTTACCGAGTGCATCAGAGAGTAAGCAACCTGAATGCAGCGGCGATACGCATAGCATTAACTTTTCGTGATGCTGTACAAAATCGTCGAGGTTTTCACAGACCGCTAGCGGCATTTGGTATTCGTTGAAATACTCGCGCAGCGTTTCGCGTCGTCCGCTGGATTCTGCGCAAATCATAATTCGCGCAGGTGATTGCAGTACGAATGACCGCAAGTTGGCAAGTGGATCATCCTGCCGGCGGTTAACGGCGATGTCAGGAACCGGCGCTGATAGATCTGAAGCAGAGGGTGAGTGCGACATGACCCAACGACCGAAGGGCTTCAGCAGTGTGAAAAAATCTTCATCAGTAAGAAAAATTTCTTCGGGCGATAGCAGAGGGCGTTCGCGATCAGACTTTAAAAAATTGTAGCGTGAGCGGGTATCTGCCCAGAATCGCTTGATCGATGCATCAATATCACCGCACAGCGCAAAACTAGCGTCTTCGGGTAAATAATCAAACAACGTGGCTGTTTGTTCAAAAAACAGCGGCAGGTAATACTCGATACCTGCAGAGGCAATGCCATTGCCAATATCGCGATAAATGGTGGTGCGAGTGGGGTCGCCTTCAAATACTTCGCGCCAGCGGCTACGAAACGTGCTGCGCGAATTTTCATCCATAGGAAATTCACGCCCTGGAAGCAGTCGCACTTCTTTAACGGGATACAGCGATCGCTGCGTATCTACATCAAAGGTGCGTATGGTCTCGATGCTGTCGCCAAATAAATCGAGTCGATAGGGAAGCACTGATCCCATCGGGAACAAATCAATCAAACCACCACGAACGGAGTACTCACCCGGTGACATAACTTGCGCGACATGCGAGTAGCCGGCTAAGGTCAGTTGTGATTTGAGGCGACTTTCATCCAGACGCTCACCTTGTTTAAAAAAGAAGGTGTAAGAAGCCAAAAATGAGGGTGGGCCCATGCGCACCAAGGCGGTGGTGGCGGGCACAATCAGCACATCACATTGCTTGTTTTGGATTTCGTGCAGCGTGGCGAGTCGTTCTGAGACCAGATCCTGATGCGGAGAGAAGGCGTCGTAGGGCAGCGTTTCCCAGTCGGGAAGCATGTGGCATCGCAGCGCGTGCTCGCCAGATTGGCCAAACCAGTGTATCTCTGTGAGCAGTCGTTGGGCATCTGGTGCGTCAGCCACCACGATGGTTAGCATTCGGCCTTCTGATTTGAGCGCGTGCCCGGCCTGCGCCAGCACATACGCCTCGCCCGCGCCATGCAGGGCGGGAAGTACAAATCGGTTGCCGGCTTTCGGTAGCGGGGTGGTTGAGTTCAGGGGCATGGTTTGCAAAGACGCTACTGTCTTCGCGAGTGAGGGCTCAGGGAGCCGGATACGAGGCTTGATTGACAGTAAATGACACTAAAATATCGTAGTACGATTATAAATTAGTTCTTGAATCTTAGAGATGCGATCAAAATACGTTGTCTTAGTTCTTCGTAGCTGAAACAACGCGTTCCCGGAAAGCGACTTTCCGTTCACCTTAGGGTTTTTCCTCGTTACGTTTGATGAATGTGCCGCGATTTATTGCATTAATACCCGCCGCTGGTGTGGGTGCGCGTATGGGTGCCACGGTACCCAAGCAGTATGCTGAGCTGCTGGCTAAGCCTATGATTGAGCATGTGATGGATACCTTTGTCGATTGCGATCAGATTCACCAGATTTTTGTCGTGGTTAGCGCCGACGATGCATACATCGATGATATTCCGACTAAACCGCGCACGCAGATACTTCGCTGTGGTGGCGCGACTCGGCAAGCATCTGTGACAAATGGTTTGCAGGCCATGCAATCGCAGGTGGACCCCAACGATTGGATACTGGTGCATGATGCCGCTCGACCAGGCCTGACAGTAACTCTAATAGATAAACTGATTGCCGCGGTGAAGGATGATCCGGTTGGCGGCTTGCTTGCGCTGCCTGTGGTGGATACGATTAAGCGCAGCGATGCCCATGGCCATGCTGATCATACGGTGTCGCGCGAGCATTTGTGGGCGGCACAAACACCGCAAATGTTTAAACATGCGCAGTTACTCATAGCATTGCAAAGTGGCAGCCATGTGACCGATGAGGCGAGTGCGATTGAGGCTTTGGGTCTCAAGCCAACATTGGTTGAAGGTAGTCCCCGTAATTTCAAAGTCACCTTGCCGCACGATGTTTTGCTGGCTGAGCTCTATATCAAAGGAATCGCATGAAAAAGGCGCCACCCTATCGCATTGGTCAAGGCTATGACTGCCACGCGTTAGTACCCGGTAGGGCGCTAATACTGGGTGGAGTAAAAATTCCTCATCGATTGGGTTTGCTGGGTCATTCTGATGCGGATGTGTTGCTGCATGCGATTACGGATGCATTGTTTGGCGCGGCGGGCCTGGGCGATATCGGTCGACATTTCCCCGATACCGATCCTAACTATGCAGGTGCCGATTCACGCACACTGCTCAAAGATGCCGGACGTCGAGTAAGGGAAGCAGGTTACGAAATAGGCAATATCGATGCTACAGTCATCGCCCAAGCACCGAAAATGGCTCCGCATATCCCCGCCATGATCATAAATATCGCTGCTGACCTTGAATTGGACCCTCAACAGGTGAATATCAAGGCAAAAACCAATGAACGCCTTGGTTGGGAGGGGCGCGAAGAGGGTATGGGCGCTGACGCGATTGCCCTGATTTATCGCAGTTGATAATAGTTCTCATCTAGCACTAGCTCAAATCCGATTGATTTTCTTAATCGCCTAGATTGAGAACCTCAATTTGAGATTTTGGTCTTATGAGGTCACAATCCGTTTCTGAAAGCCTATACTGCGCAGTCGGTTTTCAGTCTTGATCGTTTGTTTTATCTCAAACAGAAGGTCTTGACGCCGCGTTTTCCCCACCGAATTACAAAGGAGATATCTATGTCCAATCTGAAGGGCTCCAAAACTGAAGCCAATCTGAAAGACGCTTTTGCAGGCGAATCACAAGCCAATCGTCGCTATCTGTATTTCGCGAACAAGGCAGACATTGAAGGCCAAAATGATGTGGCAGCACTGTTCCGTTCGACCGCAGAAGGCGAAACAGGTCATGCGCATGGTCACCTCGAGTATCTCGAGCTAGTAGGTGATCCTGCAACCGGTCTGCCAATCGGCTCATCACGTCAAAACCTGATGGCAGCTGTTGCTGGCGAAACGCATGAGTACACAGATATGTACCCAGGCATGGCTAAAACAGCACGTGAAGAAGGTTTCGACGAAATCGCTGACTGGTTTGAGACGCTGGCTAAGGCAGAGCGTTCACACGCTAATCGCTACCAAAAAGCTCTCGACGCACTGGTCGACTAAGCAAGCAACACCCTTGTTGTGTAGCGCGTCAGGCCCAGCTATTGCAAATGACGCGCTGACAAACTGAACAAACCTCTCTGCCAAGCAGAGAGGTTTGTGTCAGGCGTAACGTCCTCCTTGCAACATGGACCGCCTGACATCAACACCTTTTCCATTTCGAGAGACTCCACTATGTCACGTGAAGGTAATTTGGAAGCACCGACCCGGCATCCGCTTGATTGGGTCTCCAAAGAGTTTTATGACGAAGACGCTTTAAATGCCGAGCTTGAGCGCGTATATGATATTTGTCATGGCTGTCGGCGCTGCGTGTCGTTGTGCCAGTCGTTCCCCACGTTATTCGATCTCGTTGATGAGTCCGAGACGATGGAAGTCGATGGTGTCGATAAAAAAGATTACATGAAGGTAGTTGATCAATGTTACTTATGCGATCTCTGCTACATGACAAAATGTCCTTACACGCCACCGCATGAATGGAATCTCGATTTCCCTCATTTGATGTTGCGCGCCAAGGCGGTGAAATTTAAGCAAGGTCACGTCACTGCTCGCGACAAATTTCTATCCAATACAGATGGTCTCGGTTCATTTGCAGGTATACCGATTGTGACGCAGGCAGTGAATGCCGCGAACAAAGCACAAGCTACGCGTGGGCTGCTAGAAAATGTATTGGGCATCGATAAAAAAGCCTGGTTACCAGAATTTGCGAGTACTAAATTCCGCTCGGGCGCAAAAAAATCGACGGACCATCCAGTCACTGCCGGTAAAAATACACCCGGTAAAGTCGCTATCTATTCGACCTGCTACGTGAATTACAACGAACCCGGCATCGGTCATGATTTGTTGGCCATCCTTGACCACAATAAAATTCCTTATGTGATGGTGCATAAGGAAGCTTGCTGCG
>JBEGSP010000109.1:0-4694 GCA_041179845.1 Pseudomonadota bacterium | reverse complement strand
AGACAAGGAACATCATGTTGGATCTTCGTCCCTACCGCATGCCGGCAGTGGGTAGTCAGCCTGACTATCTTTCGCCTGCCTATGGGTCCACCGTTAAACGCTCTCCATCACACGCTTTAATTCTTTTACCTCAATCGTTATCTGAGTTGACCGGCCCTGTGTTTGGGCATGATCGCGTCACGCCCAATGATGCGGACTTGACGCGGCAGCATGCAGGCGAACCTCTTGGTGAGCGCATCATAGTTGCAGGTCGTGTGATAGATGAAGATGGTAAAGCTGTTCCACATACCTTGATTGAGTTGTGGCAGGCGAATGCAGCCGGACGATACCAACATAAAAATGATCAGCATGAAGCGCCGTTAGATCCTAACTTTACCGGTACCGGCCGAACCATCACGGATGCAGAAGGTCATTATCGTTTCACCACTATACGACCGGGTGCTTATCCTTGGCGTAATCATCCGAATGCTTGGCGACCTGCGCACATACATTTCTCATTGTTTGGCCAAGCATTTGCTACACGTTTAGTCACGCAGATGTATTTTCCGGGTGATCCGCTGTTGGAATTTGACCCTATCTATAACTGCGTGCCGGATGAGCGGGCGCGGCAACGAATGATTTCGCAGTTCGCCCTTGATTTGACTGAACCCGATTTTGCCTTAGGCTTTCGCTTCGATATCATTTTGCGCGGCCGGCATGCAACGCCGATGGAGAAATGAGATGAGTTCAGGATACACACCATCGCAAACCGTTGGACCATATTTGCACATAGGCTTAGATTGGTTAAACACCACTGAATTAGTGCCATCCGATAGTGTAGGTGAGCGTTGCATTATTCAAGGTCAATTACGTGATGCAGATGGCTTACCTATACCCGATGGCATGATAGAAATTTGGCAGGCAAATTCGCAGGGTAAATATGCGCACCCCTTAGATAATCGCGATCTGCCACTTGAGAAAAGTTTTAGCGGATTTGGACGCACGCCAACGGATACGGATGGCTGCTTTCGTTTTTCTACGATCAAGCCGGGGCGTGTTCCAGCAGTTAACGGAACGCTACAAGCACCCCATATTCTGGTAGCTATTTTTGCGCGTGGCTTAATCAAGCAACTAGTAACGCGTATTTACTTTCCCGGTGATGATCATGCAGCTGATCAGGTCATGCAGCAGGTGCCTGTTGAGCGTCGCGCTACACTGATCGCAAATATAGTCGAAGGCCAGCCCGGTGTTTTGGAGTGGAATATCGCCATTGGTGGTGGGATCCATGAAACCGTTTTTTTTGAACTTTGATTTCACTCGAAAGTTGTTCTTTCCATGACTGACCATCGCCTGACCTCTGCCTTATTTTCTTCTGATGGAATGAAGGCCATTTTTTCGGCCAAAGATACGGTGCAATACATGCTCGATGTAGAAGCGGCATTAGCACGAGCACTCGCTAAGGAAGGCGTGATACCTGCAGAATCGGTCACGGCCATAGCAAACGCGTGCCACGCGGATCAGATTGATATTCAATTACTGGCGCATGACGCACACCAATCAGGCAATCTGGCGATTCCCTTAGTTAAGCAGTTGACAGCTAAAGTCGCCGCAGTCGATGAGCAAGCAGCGCGTTATGTGCACTGGGGTGCAACTAGTCAAGACATCATCGATACTGGTTTAATTTTGCAACTTTGTCAGGCGATTGATTTAATCACGAGTGAACTCGCTGAATTAGCAGATGCCTTGGCGGCGCATGCGCATCGCTATCGCGCGACACCGATGATAGGTCGCACTTGGTTGCAGCATGCACTACCGATTACGTTTGGATTAAAAGCAGCAGGTTGGTTAGATGCGATTTTGCGTCATCAAGAGCGACTTAGCATTGTGCGGCAACATATCTCGGTGTTGCAGTTTGGTGGCGCTGCAGGATCGTTAGCGAGTTTAGGTGATAAAGGTCTAGCGGTCAGTCAGGCTTTAGCGCATGAGCTACAACTCACCTTGCCGGCTTTACCTTGGCATACACATCGTGATCGTATCGCTGAAGTGGGCACCACGCTGGGATTGTTAACAGGTACCTTAGGAAAAATAGCGCGTGATATTTCTTTGCATGCGCAAACTGAAATCGCTGAACTTTCCGAAGCCAGCAGTCCAGGGCGAGGTGGTTCTTCTACTATGCCGCATAAACGTAATCCGGTGGGATGCTCAGCGACTCTCACAGCAGCACATCGTGTACCGGCACTAGTATCGACGTTATTGTCGTGCATGGTGCAAGAGCATGAGCGTGCACTCGGTAGCTGGCAAGCAGAGTGGGATACCTTGCCTGAGATTATTCAGTTGACCTCCGGTGCATTACGCCAGTTATGCGATGTTGTTGAGGGCTTGACAGTTCATTCCGAGCGTATGCGCAGCAATATCGATACAACTCATGGTCTGGTGATGGCTGAATCGGTGTCGATTGCATTAAGTAATCAACTGGGTCGCGCCGCTGCTCACGAGCTGGTAGAAGCCGCTTGTGCCCAAGCAATCGCTACCGATAAATCATTGTTTGACATCTTGCAGGCTGATACGCACCTTAATAGCCTGATTTCTAGAGACGAACTTCAAAAGTTAGTTGATCCTGTCAATTATCTGGGGCAGGCCGAAACGTTTGTTGATCGTGTTCTCAAAGAACATCGTCAACGCAAGCACTGATTTCCAGGCCGCATGAATTTAAATTACAGGAGTCTCTATGCCTTTCTATGAAACAGGCACCGGCCGATTGCACTACGAAATTGATGGTCCAGAAGAAGCACCCGTATTAGTGATGTCTAACTCACTGGGCACTAATCTGTCGATGTGGCTACCGCAACTACCTGAGCTTTCTGAGCATTTTCGTGTTTTGCGGTACGACACACGTGGACATGGAAGCTCTGATGTATCGCAAGGGCCTTACACCATTGCGCAACTGGGTGGTGATGTGCTGTCGTTGCTGGATGGTTTAAAAATAGACCGCGCACATTTTTGTGGTCTTTCTATGGGTGGCATGACAGGTATTTGGCTAGGTGTGTATGCGCCATCGCGGATTGACCGTTTAGCGCTATGTAATACCAGTGCCGCCATTGGCGTGCCTGAAATTTGGAATACGCGTATCACCAAAGTTAAACAAGATGGTATGGAGAGCATTATCGAGAGTGTGCTTGAGCGTTGGTTCACTCCTGGCTTTCTTGCGCATGCTCCGGCCCAAGTAGATCGCGTAAGAAAAATGCTGCAAGAGACATCGGTTGAAGGTTATGTCGCAAACTGCGCTGCGGTACGAGATATGGATCAGCGATCTAATCTGGCGTCTATTACCGCGCCGACCTTGGTTATTGGCGGTAAACATGATAAAGCCACGCCACCGGAACATGGCGAATTGATTTCTCGCGCGATTAAAGGTTCGCGTTATGTCGAACTCAATGCAGCGCATTTATCGAACTGGGAGGTCGCGCAAGCATTTACGCAGACCTTAGTAGAATTTTTACTCAACAAAAACCCCAGTCACTGATGGGATGTATTGGGTTGTAAAAAACAGGTGCAACCTGTTAGATGGGCGGAGCTAGGTTATAGTTGAGCTTAAATAATTAAGCCTTTAGCTTAGTGTCACGGTTCTAGAACTAGCTTGATTTAATTTATTTAGTGCGTCCTTAAAAATATAATAAAAAGAAAGGTCATCATGTCATCATCCAATTTGACTGCTAAGCCACAGATCGCCGTGATGGGCGCGGGTTCTGTCGGATGTTTTTTCGGCGCCATGCTAGCGCGCGCTGGCTTTCCAGTAACACTGATTGGTCGGCAAGTTCATGTCGATGCTGTCAATCAGCACGGGCTGCTGCTCGATACTAAAAAATTTTCTGAGCATGTAGCTATGAAAGCCGTCACTGATGCATCGGGTGTTAAGGGGGCGCGGCTTGTGCTGTTTTGCGTTAAATCCACAGACAGCGAATCAGCGGCGCGCGAGATTGCACCCTACCTAGAATCTGATGCTGTGATCGTGACTCTGCAAAATGGAGCCGAGAGTCCTGAGCTTTTGAGGCAGCTATTACCGCAACGAGTGATACCAGCGGTAGTGTATGTCGCGACTGAAATGGCTGGCTCTGGGCATGTGAAGCATCACGGAAGAGGTGAGTTGGTGATTGGTGATGCGCCCGAGAGTGCCGATGTGAAGCAATGGTTTCATGAAGCCGAGGTGCCGGTTGAAGTTTCTAAGAATGTGATGGGTCCATTATGGGCTAAGCTGATTATTAACTGTGCTTACAATGCCTTGTCAGCTATTGCGCAAAAAATGTATGGCGAGATGGTGCAGGTAGAGGGTATTCCCGCGCTGATGGAAACCGTTGTTACCGAATGTCTCGCTGTCGCAAAAGCCGAAGGTATTGAGGTGCCTGGTGATATGTATGCTACCGTCAGAAATCTGGCGAGTACCATGGCGACTCAGTATTCATCTACTGCGCAAGATTTGGCGCGTGGGAAAAAAACAGAAATTGATTACCTGAACGGTTATGTATGCCGACTCGGTTTAAAACATGGCGTGCCAACACCGGTCAATCAAACCTTGCTGACTTTAGTAAAACTGGTGTCGAAGAATTAAAGTCTAAGAATGAAAAAGGAGCAAATATGAATCAACAAGAATTCGAGCAGTTGATGCAGAAAGAGGGTTTTGAGACCGTCGTAGTCGAACGGCCTGCGAATGGCTCATT
>JBEGSP010000108.1:0-11949 GCA_041179845.1 Pseudomonadota bacterium | reverse complement strand
CGCGAGTGCAGGCGCTGACAAAATCAAACCATGTAGCTCGCATATTTTGGATAAGGCGAACTTCGCAGCGAACAAGCCGCCCATACTATGTCCGAGCAATAGCCGTCGAGTTACCGAGGATGGACAGGCAGCCTGCCAGTCTTGAATGATCTGTTGTGCATCATCGAGTAAGCTGTCTTGATGGGGGATGTCACCGCGCTTGCCCGATGATTTGCCGTGACCGCGATGATCATAGGTGCGCACTGCGTAGCCGCGCGCACAAAAAAAATCGGCGAGATGGTCGTAGCGGCCACTGTGCTCACCCAAGCCATGCATGAAAACGATACTGGAATGTGCTGGATTGGCAGGAAAATAATCGGTGCAATATATGTCAGTACCATCGCGCATTTTCAGTATCAGTGATCGTGTCTCAGACATCACACTCCCCACATGACAAAGGTATTTTCTTTCTGCGCTGCGCGCATCATTTCGAGTAATGGAAAAGCACGCGCGCTGATGCTAACTTGTTTGCCCGCTTCGAGATCGTCGCTGTAAGAATCGTTGCTGTTATCCTGATCTGCAGAAAGTTGACGTTTGCTAATAGTGATTTCATTTTCCAGCGCTGCGATGGCTGCAGCCATATCTTCAGCAGTAATAATGCCTTGATCTGCGTCTTTGCCCAAGGCATCAAGTAAAGGTTTGGCGTGAGTCTTGTACATCAACAAGTCAGCAGCAGCTTTTGATTTAAAGGTGATCAGCATAAAAGTCGCAATCAAAAATGGGAGGAATTCCAATACTATGTAAACGCCTTGGCCGCACTGCAAAATCACAAAGTAATGCGACTTTATTTAGGAACGTTCCGTGTTTTCGATAAAAAAAGTGGTGTGTAAGCTGCATGATTAGCCACGTCAATAAAGTACACCTTATCATCAACTATGGCGTGGACGCTTTCTCGGTAGGATCAAATTTAGCTTTGCTACTCACAAAGCGAACCAGTGCAAACAATTGCACTATCAAATAAACCGCCCAGGCCATACGCATTGCGGGTGAGTAATCCCATCCATTCGCAACAAACAAATCAATTAATAAGCCTAGTCCCCATTGAACACTAAATGCGCCAATGAATAACGATAAGTTGTACGCGCTATTGACTTGCCCCACTTGGGTAGCGGGAAAAGAAAGGCTGACATGGGTTTGTGCCAGCGTCGATACGGTGACTAACAACGAAAACGGTATCCAGAGCAACCATGCCCACGAATAAGGCAGCAACAGCATAGTCACTTGCAGCGCGATGGATAAACCTATACCCCAACCCACCACAGTTAAGGCTGGCCAGCCCGACTTTTCGCCATATGACACATGCTTTGGTGCCCACCACGACAAAAAAACATACGACAGCATCAGACAAAAATTAAACGCAAACAGTACTTGCGACGTTTGCGTTGCCGATAGACCCAAGACCTGCATCATCCATGGTCCGGCCCACAAGGTTTGAACAGCCATGAAACCGCCCTGATGCACGCCACCTAATAAAGCCATGCGACGAAAATACGGGTGCGTAAAAATCTGCCGATACGACAACGTATCACCCGCATGACTTTGCATCACGGTCTGGTGCAGACGATCGTGTTCGACGTCGCGCAATCGAAAGAATAATAAAGTCGCTGCAATGACAACCAACGCGCACATTATCCAGAACACACCGCGCCATCCTATCAAGGGCAGCGCAGCAGCAACCGGTACGGTGGTGCAGAGCGCACCGGCAGTTCCGAACACCAGCATCCAACTCGATAGCTGACTTTGTCGTTCTGGTGCATACCAACTGCGATAGGCTTTTAGTGGTGCCATTAAACAAGCCGATACACCAACGCCGATTAATGCGCGACCTATCCACAAACCGGTGAGCGTGGTGCTACTGGCGAATAGGGCAACACCTGCAGCAGCAAACAACAGTAGCGCAGACTCGGTGCGACGTGGGCCATATTTATCGAGCCACAAACCAAGTGGAAGCTGCAGACTTGCAAAGCCTAGGAAGTAAGCAGAAGAGAGTAATCCCAGATCAGCATTGGATAACTGCAGATCAGCAACCAGGTCTGGCGCAATCACCGCATTGATCGCTCGAAATGCGTACGAAAGAAAGTAAGCTGCAGCAAAAATTAAAACGACGCGTATGCCCGCCTTACCTTCCAAATAATGACTGGCGTGCGACATTAGTGGGGAGTAAACGACGAGAGAAAGGTGTCGGCGATTTCGCTAGTGAGTTTGTTCGATGGTCCTAAAGCGACAACTTGAAAAACATCCTGCCCATGTTCACCAAAGCGCGCGAATAAACTGAGCTGACTACCCGAGGATGTTTTTCCAGTGGCATGAATTTCAGTCATCGTCGTTCCATCTTTTAGCGCGATCACTTTTTGTTGTGCGACATCGCCACGAATATTGAGCAGCATCGCTTTTTGCATGGCGAGCAGTGCGGCATGGCGTTGTGATTCATCATCGACTTTGATGCTGGCCACAGCGAAATTAACATCGTCAGCTTCAGCGGCGGTCATCGTCATCGTGACATGCAAGCCGTCCAGATCGACAGTGCGCGAATGGCTGCTCGGTTTCGCTGGTAGCAGAACGGAATACGAGGGGTCAGTGCCTTGCACTTCACGCCAGTTGAAATTCGGACTGCAGCCTGTGATGGCGATAAAAATTGCCGCAACAAGACCGATCAAAAAGAATTTATTTGGAAACATGGTGTGAATAGTAACAGCAGCGTGCTGGTTCGCGCCGGCACGTAACTGTCTAGCTCTGCGTGCTTAATGCGCGTCGGTATTGAATAGCTTCGGCGATATGCGCAGAGCTAATGTGCTCGGTGTGGGCTAGGTCGGCGATGGTGCGAGCCAACTTCAAGACTCGGTGATAAGCACGAGCCGACCACTGTAGTTTACTCATGGCCGCACGTAAGAGATTTTCGGCATCGGCTTCTGGCGCGCATAAGCGTTCAATGTCTTTCACCGATAAAGCCGCATTATTTTTTTGTTGGCGCGCGTGTTGCCGTGCACGTGCAGTCGTCACGCGATCCGCGATCACAGCGGAAGATTCACTAACCTCTGATCGCAATATTTCATCCGTTGATAAGGCCGCCACCGACACCAACATATCGATGCGATCGAGTAATGGCCCTGAGATTTTCCCCTGGTAGCGCGCGATACTTTCAGGAGTGCAGCGACAACTTTTGCGGGTATCACCTAGGTAGCCACAGGGACAAGGATTCATGGCTGCGATCAATTGGAAATGACAGGGAAAAATGGATTGTCGTGCAGCGCGCGAGATGGTGATGTGGCCCGATTCCAAAGGCTCGCGCAGCACTTCTAAAACCTTACGATCAAATTCAGGTAGCTCATCTAAAAACAGAACGCCATGATTAGCGAGTGAAATTTCTCCGGGCCGTGGTTGACCGCCACCACCTACCAGTGCGACCGCTGAGGCTGTGTGATGCGGCGCTCGAAATGGGCGTTGCCCCCAGTGATCAACATTGAAGCTGCCGCCGAGTGATTGCACGGCCGCCGTTTCCAAAGACTCGGCATCGTTCATGGGGGGCAGTAATCCCGGTAAGCGATTGGCCAGCATCGACTTGCCTGCGCCCGGTGGGCCCACCATCAGTGCGCTGTGGCCTCCGGCCGCTGCAATTTCCATAGCGCGTCGTGCTAGATGCTGACCTTTTATATCTGAAAAATCCGGGTAGTGGCCGGTCGATTTAGTCGTCGATGGCAGTGTGCGCGTTAGTCGTGTCGAGGGATCATTGCTAGCGAAATGCGCGCAGACTTGTAGCAGCGATTCAGCAGGATAGATTTTTGCGTCGCTAACTAAAGCGGCTTCAGCAGCATTGGCTTTGGGCAGAATAAAAGCACGCTGTGAATCTCCCAATTGATGAATCGCGTAGCTCATCGCCAACGAGGCGCGGACCGGACGCAATGCCCCTGAGAGGGAGAGCTCGCCAGCAAATTCATAGCGATCGAGTTCGCTCGAAGGCAACTGGCCTGAGGCAGCCAAAATACCTAGGGCAATAGGTAAATCGAATCGCCCCGATTCTTTGGGCAGATCTGCCGGCGCGAGATTAACGGTTACCCTACCAGCAGGAAAATCTAAGCCACTATTATGAATGGCAGCTCTTACGCGATCTCGGGATTCGCGAACTTCCGCTTCAGCTAAGCCAACAATAGTGAATGCGGGTAGTCCATTGGCGAGATGAACCTCGACCGTAACAGCCGGCGCTGCGAGTCCAGCGAGAGCGCGGCTACGAAGTACCGCTAGACCCACGGCTTTAGGACTTCAGGCGAGATTCAAGTTCGGCTACTCGCGCCTCTAGCGCTTCGAGGCGTGCCCGCGTGCGTTGAAGCACCTCCGATTGAATCTCAAATTCTTCACGGGTTAGCAGATCGAGCTTGGAAAAGCCCTGATTCAGCATGGCTTTCATGTTCTTCTCAATGTCCTTGGCGGGAGATTGTTGAAGCACTTCGCTGATTTTTGTTTGCAGTTCGGAGAGAAAACTCAGTCTGTTATTCATAAGTTTTGCTAGGATGAAAGATGCACCAATTTAAGGCGGATGCGCTTTGGTGGTGCGTCGTTGGTATCGAGCACAGTGTCAAGCGAGGCTCGATGCTAACTTAATTAGCCAAAATAACAAGAGATTTCCTTGTTTTTGGCTGGCACGCGTCCTGCTACGTAACCCGGAGCACACCCGGCAATCGTGGGCAGGTTTTTTTTATTTAATACAAACAAGGAAAGACATGAAAAAACTTATTCTAGCTAGCGCAATTCTGGCGGCATTCAGCGCTAACGTCGCTCAAGCGGAAGAGGCAGCAGCACCCGCACCAGATAACGTCGTTGCTTACAACGTCGGTATTGCATCTGAATATCGTTATCGTGGTGTTTCTCAGTCCCGTTTCAAACCTGCGTATAGCGCTGGTATCGATTACACGAACAATCCAACCGGTATTTATCTCGGCGCATGGGCATCGACCATCAAGTGGATTCAGGATGGCGGCGCTACCGATGGAAAATATGAAATAGATTTCTACGGCGGCAAACGCGGTGAAATCGCTCCGGATGTGGGTTACGACGTTGGCGGTCTTTACTATTTGTACCCAAAAAATACGTTAGGCAACGTGACTGGATTCAGTAATGCCAATACCTTTGAACTCTATGCAAAGGTTAACAAGGGCCCTTATTACATCAAGTATTCGCATAGCCTGTCGGATCTGTTTGGCTTCCAAGATAGTCGCGGTAGCTACTACCTTGACGGCGGTGCAGATTTGCCACTCGCCGAAGGTTTGGTTCTCAACCTGCACGTTGGTCATCAGAAAGTGGCCAATTTATCTGCAGCTGACTTCACCGATTACAAAGTTGGTGTAACCAAAGACTTTGGATTTGTTGCTGCTTCCGCTGCTTACATTGCAGCTGACACAGACAAGGCAGTCTATTACTCACCAAACGGCACCAACACAGGTAAAGCGGCCTTGGTCGTTAGCCTAACTAAAGCTTTTTAATTACCCCCAAGCGAGGCTGAAATGAAAATCATCACTGCCATCATCAAGCCTTTCAAGCTCGATGAAGTGCGCGAAGCCCTCTCGAATATCGGTGTGCAAGGCATCACCGTAACCGAGGTCAAGGGATTTGGGCGCCAAAAAGGTCATACCGAGTTGTACCGCGGTGCTGAGTATGTCGTTGATTTCCTGCCAAAGACAAAAATCGAGGCAGCAGTGGACGACGCGATCGTCGAACGTGCAATTGAAGCGATCGAAAATGCAGCCCGCACCGGCAAAATCGGTGACGGAAAAATCTTTGTCTATGACTTGCAACAGGTAGTCCGTATCCGTACGGGCGAAACCGGCAAAGAAGCACTCTAAGGGGATTGAAAATGAAAAAATGTTTTGCAAGCCTTTTGAGCGCTGGCCTGTTGCTGTTTGCAGTAGGCATGACGCCCGTCGCATCGGCAGAAGATGCAACCCCCGCAGCAGCGCCTGCGGCAACCGCGCCGGCAGCTGCAGCACCCGCAGCAGCAGCAGCGCCTGCAGCAGAAGCAGCACCTGCTGAGGCCGCCGCGGTGGTGCCAAACAAGGGTGATACAACATGGATGATCGTAGCGACCCTACTCGTCATCATGATGTCTATCCCTGGTCTGGCCTTGTTTTACGGCGGCTTAGTTCGCTCGAAAAACATGTTGTCGGTGCTGATGCAAGTAATGATGATTTTCAGCCTTGTTACCGTACTCTGGTTTATCTATGGTTATTCGCTGGCCTTCACTGAGGGAGGTAGTTTCTTTGGCTCCTTTGATCGTCTGTTCATGAAAGGTATGACACCGGATTCAGCGGGTGCCACTTTCAGTAAAGGCGTTGTGATTCCAGAATTAATCTTTGCTTGTTTCCAAGCGACGTTCGCAGCGATTACCTGTGGTTTGATCGTCGGTGCATTTGCTGAACGTATCAAGTTCTCAGCGGTCATGCTGTTTATCTTGATCTGGTTCACATTCTCGTATGTGCCTATCGCGCATATGGTTTGGTTCTGGCCTGGTCCGGATGCCTTTGTTGATGCTGCCGCCGCAGAAAAAGCGACCGCCGTATCGGGATGGCTGTTTCAGAAAGGCGCGCTCGACTTTGCAGGCGGCACGGTGGTTCACATCAATGCTGCGGTGGCAGGTTTAGTTGGCGCAATCATGGTCGGCAAACGTATTGGTTTGGGTCGTGAAGCCATGGCACCTCATTCGTTGACACTGACGATGGTGGGCGCATCGTTGTTGTGGGTGGGCTGGTTTGGCTTTAATGCCGGTTCAGCGCTCGAAGCTAATGGTTCAGCGGCTCTCGCGTTTGCTAATACCTTGCTCGCTACGGCTGGTGCAGTCATTTCGTGGACCTTCGCTGAGTGGATCTTAAAAGGCAAGCCTTCCATGCTGGGTGCAGCTTCAGGTGCAGTCGCAGGCTTGGTTGCGATCACACCAGCAGCTGGATTTGTTGGTCTGATGGGTGGTCTGATTATTGGTCTGTTGGCGGGTGTGACTTGCTTGTGGGGTGTAAACAGCTTGAAGCGCATGCTCGGTGCTGATGATTCGCTGGATGTATTCGGTGTTCACGGTGTGGGCGGCATTTTGGGCGCGATCCTGACAGGTGTGTTTGCTGCGCCATCACTGGGCGGTACAGGCATCTATGACTACGTCGCGAATGCGGTTGCGCCGGAGTACTCGATTGCTAGCCAGGTATGGATTCAGTTCCAAGCAGTGCTGACGACGATTATCTGGTCAGGTATTGTGGCTTTCATTGCCTACAAGATTACTGACATGGTCGTTGGTCTGCGTGTCACCGAAGAGGAAGAGCGCGAAGGTCTGGACATCAGCAGTCATGGTGAAACGGCCTACCATTCCTAAGATGAATTAGTCTCCTCTGCAGCACCGACTCAGGGCATCGAGTCACAAACGCCTCCCTCGGGGGGCGTTTTTTTATTCGTGGCGATAGCAAAAAGAGTAGTAAATGAAGGGTGCGCTTGGAAAATCTCACCTCCATCCCCATTTGCTTCCCTGTAAAGCTTAAGGGCAGTCGGTGGCGATGTCCGTTAGAATCTGCCCGTTGGCTTACGCTTCATTGATTCTCTGGAAGGTCTTGCATGGTTCCCCATCTCGTCACGGCTCTGAATGGCCCGTTACTCGAGCTCGAAAAAAAAATTCTGGCCGCCACTCCTGCGATAGAACGGTGGTTCAGACTGGAATGGCAGGAGCACACTCCGCCGTTTTATTGTTCCGTTGATTTGCGCAATTCGGGTTTTAAGCTCGCGCCCGTCGATACCAATCTTTTTCCGGGTGGATTTAACAATCTCGCGCCTGAAATGTTGCCGCTGGCGGTGCAAGCGGCGATGGCCGCCATCGACAAGTACTGCCCTGATGCGAAAAATCTTTTATTAATTCCTGAGCGGCATACACGCAATACGTTTTATTTACAAAACGTCGCGCGATTAATGCAAATATTTCGCCAGACCGGTTTGAATGTGCGCTTAGGAAGTTTGTCAGACGAGGTAAAAGCCCCGGTCGAAATTGAACTCCCGGATGGCAACACTCTGACCTTAGAACCATTAGAACGCTCAAGCAATGGCCGCAGACTCGGCCTTAAAAATTTCGACCCATGCACCATCTTGCTTAACAATGATTTGTCAGCAGGTATCCCTGGCATTCTCGAAGATCTGCATGAACAAACATTGCTACCGCCCCTACATGCGGGTTGGGCGGTAAGACGTAAAACCAATCACTTTGCTGCGTATGATGAAGTGGTCAAAAAATTTGCCAAGCTGATCGATGTGGATCAATGGATGTTGAATCCTTACTTTGCTAAATGTACAGGAATCAATTTCCAAGAGCGTGAAGGCGAAGAGTGCCTGGCGACCAATGTCGATGCATTGTTGACCAAGATACGTAAAAAATACAAAGAGTACGGCATCAAAGAAACCCCCTTCGTTATCGTTAAAGCCGATGCGGGAACGTACGGCATGGGCATCATGACCGTGCGTGATGCGAGTGAAGTTCGTGATTTAAATCGCAAGCAGCGCAACAAAATGTCGGTAGTTAAAGAAGGCTTAGAAGTATCAGATGTCATTTTGCAAGAAGGTGTGCATACCTTCGAACACATTAATGATGCTGTCGCTGAGCCCGTGGTCTACATGATGGATCGCTATGTCGTTGGCGGTTTTTATCGTGTGCATGCTGAGCGCGGCATTGATGAAAATTTAAATGCGCCCGGTGCTCATTTTGTGCCGCTGGCATTTGCGCAGCAGCACGCCTTGCCTGATCTGGCTGCCAAACCAGGTACCGCTGCGCCGAATCGTTTTTATATGTACGGCGTGGTGGCGCGACTTGCATTGCTGGCTGCCTCGCTCGAATTAGAAAAGACTGACCCTAATCCTGAAGTGTATTGAACCCTCATGAAAATCGCTTTCGTTGCTGATCCACTCGACACTTTTAAGATTGTCAAAGATTCTACGTTTGCGATGATGACTGAAGCTGCGAGTCGGGGGCATGAGTTATACGCTTTCGGTCATGGCGATTTATTGTTTGATGGTCATGAGGTTAAGGCAGGTGTATCGCACATTACGCTGACAGGAAAATCAGACGATTGGTATCAGCAGCAAGCGCCCGTGTTGAGGTCGCTAAATGAGTTCGATGCAGTGGTCGAGCGCACTGATCCTCCATTTGATATGGAATATGTCTACGCTACTTATATGTTAGAGCGTGCACAAGACAATGGGGCGCGTGTGTTTAATCGGCCGGGTGCGATTCGTAGTCATAACGAAAAATTCGCGATCACTGGCTTTACACAATTCATCGCACCGACCTTGGTCACGAGCGATATGGCGCGCATTCGTGCTTTTCATGAGCAACATAAGGACATCATTCTTAAGCCTTTAGATGGCATGGGTGGTGCTGGCATATTGCGCATAGCGGCTGATGGATTGAATCTCGGATCAGCAATAGAAATGCTGACGCATCACGGTGAGCGCACCATCATGGCTCAGCGCTACATACCCGAAATCGTTAAAGGCGATCGTCGTGTACTGGTGATAGCCGGCAAAGTGGTCCCTTACTGCTTGGCACGAGTTCCCCAGGCGGGCGAAGTGCGCGGCAATTTAGCCGCGGGCGGTATGGGTGTAGCTATGCCTATCTCCGAACGCGAGCGCGAAATTGCCGAAACTCTCGGTCCGATTTTGTTCGAACGAGGCTTGTTACTGGTAGGATTGGATGTCATTGGTAACTACCTGACTGAAATCAACGTGACTAGCCCGACGTGTTTTCAGGAAATCACACAGCAGACTGGCTTTAACGTGGCCGGTATGTTTATCGATGCCCTTGAACGGGCAATTTGATATTCGTTGCTGATAGCCGCATTTTTTTGACAGACTTCACAACCCCATGGTTGGCATACTTTTAATTACGCACGCTCCGCTAGGCCGCGCTTTCATTGAGGCGGTCACGCATGTTTACAAAGATCTTCCTGATAAGTTAGAGGCATTAGATGTGATCGCTGATCAAGACCCAGGCGAAGTTCGCCGTCTTGCCAGTGAAGCGATTCTCAGACTCAACGATGGTTCGGGTGTGTTGGTGTTAACGGACATGATTGGCGCTACTCCAGCCAACTGTACCCAATCTTTATGTGTGCCGGGCGAAGTCGAAGTGGTTGCCGGAGTCAGCATGCCGATGCTGTTACGTGCGATTGGTTATCGCAATAACACACTAGAAACGCTAATAGAAATGGCGTTGACCGGCGGGCAAAAAGGTGTTTGTCGCGTAGCTGCAAAAATATAATTCTTTAGATGGCGCAAAATATCTCACGTAAAAAGAAAAGTAAAAATGATTAGTCGAGACATTGAAATCATTAATAAGCTGGGCCTGCATGCACGTGCCTCAGCCAAGCTAACTCAGCTGGCCGCAAAATTTCAGTGTGAAGTGTGGATGACGCGCGAACGCAAGCGTGTGAATGCTAAATCCATTATGGGCGTGATGATGCTAGCTGCGGGCAAAGGGTCAACCGTGACATTAGAGACGGATGGCGCTGGTGAGCAAGAAGCTATGGACGCACTGGTGCAGTTAATCGAAGCGCGGTTTGGTGAAAGCGAATAGAGATCACTCTCGGAACCATCACAAATGGCATCATTTACTCTTCATGGAATTCCTGTATCGCGCGGCATCGCGATTGGTCGCGCGCATCTGTTGCGCCCTGCCGCGCGTGACGTCAAACATTATTTAATTTCAGAAGACAAAGTTGAAGCCGAAGTTACCCGTTTGATAGACGCGATTGCTGCAGTCAATCAGGAGTTACAAGCCGTTCGTCGTGATCTTCCGGTAGATGCACCCTCCGAGCTCGCCGCCTTCATTGACGTGCATGCACTGATTTTGGCGGATCCTATCGTTTCGACTGAGCCATTAAAGATCATTCGCAATCGGCATTACAACGCTGAATGGGCTTTGCTGACTCAAATCGATGAGCTCTCTGCGCAGTTTGATGAAATTGAAGATGCCTACCTGCGCGAGCGCAAAAACGATATTCGTCAGGTTGGTGAGCGGGTACTAAAATTTTTGACAGGAACTGCCTCAACCTTCCCTACCAGTTCTGATCCCCATGAAGAACTACCGCAGATGATAGTCGTGGCTCACGATATATCGCCGGCAGACATGCTGCAGTTTCGTGATCGTGCTTTCGTTGGTTTTGTTACTGATCTGGGTGGGCAGAACTCACACACCGCTATCGTTGCGCGTAGTCTGGATATTCCCGCCGTGGTCGGCATGTCAACCGCATCGACATTAATTAGTGAAGATGATTGGGTCATCATTGATGGCGATGCCGGCATTGTTATTGTTGATCCTGCGCCTATCGTGCTTGAGCAGTATCGAGACGTTCAGAGCCAATTGCTGCGCGAGCGTAAGAAGCTAGGTAAATTAAAAAAGACACCAGCTGTTACAAAAGATGGCACTCGCATTCATTTGTTAGCCAATATTGAATTACCTGAAGATTGCGCTCCTGCTATTGAAGCGGGTGCGGTTGGTGTTGGTCTGTTTCGCTCAGAATTTTTATTTATGGGTCGTACCGAAGGTGCTAATCGATTGCCGACAGAGGATGAGCAGTTTGAATCCTATCGTAAGGCGGTAGTAGCCATGAAAGGTCGGCCAGTCACGATACGCACGCTAGACGTAGGCGCTGATAAGCCGCTCGATAAAGATGAAGAAACCGCATTGAATCCTGCGCTGGGTTTGCGTGCGATTCGTTATTGCTTGGCTGAACCACAAATGTTTTTGACTCAGCTGAGAGCGATCTTGCGCGCCTCAGCCTATGGCCCGATTAATCTTTTAATTCCCATGCTGGCGCATGCTTTTGAGATCGATCAGAGTTTGATGTTCATCGAGCAGGCAAAACAACAGCTGCGCGAAGCAAAGAAAAAATTTGATCCCAATAT
>JBEGSP010000107.1:0-4286 GCA_041179845.1 Pseudomonadota bacterium | reverse complement strand
GTGACAGCGAACACTGCCTCATGCGCTTCACCCACTTCAGCACGCTCTGCGACGAAGCGTAGTCGATCAAAATTCATGTTGGCGCCGCAGGCAATAGCCACCAGAGTTTCATCGCGCAAAGGCGTTTTCTGAGTCGAAATACGTTCAATGTAGGCTTTCGCGCCAGCCACAGCGAGCGCGCCCGCGGGTTCTAAAATACTGCGCGTTTCGGTAAACACATCTTTAATCGCAGCACATACCGCATCGGTATCCACCAAAATCATTTCGTCGACATATTTTTTTGCGAGTCGGAAGGTTTCTTCGCCAACTTGCTTGACTGCGGTTCCATCGGAAAACAAGCCCACATCCGTCAGCGTGATTCGACGACCAGAGTGGAGCGAGCGCGTCATCGCATCCGAGTCGGTTGTTTGTACACCGATGATTTTTATATCAGGACGCACGAGTTTTATGTAAGCGCCCACGCCACCTATGAGACCGCCACCACCGACTGCCACAAACACCGCATGCACCGATCCCGGATGCTGGCGCAGTATCTCCATACCGATCGTGCCCTGACCCGCGATGACATCAGGATCATCAAACGGATGTACGAAGGTGAGTTTCAGTTTTTTTTCTAATGTCAGCGCATGTTGATAGGCATCCGAATACGATTCACCATGCAAAACTACTTCACCGCCGCGTGAGCGTACAGCATCAATTTTTACCGCAGGGGTAGTGACTGGCATAACAATCAAGGCTCTACACCCCAGGTGGCTTGCGGAGAGTGCCACCCCTTGCGCATGATTTCCCGCTGACGCACAGATCACACCGCGTTTTAGTTGCGCGCTAGATAGCTGCGCCATCTTGTTATACGCCCCGCGCAGCTTGAAGCTGAAAACGCTTTGCATGTCCTCGCGTTTGAAATAAATGCGATTACCCATGCGCTCGGACAAACCCGGTGCAAACTCCAACGGTGTTTCGACTGCCAAGTCATAGACTCGCGAGGTCAGAATCTTCTTTAAGTAGTCAATGCTCATAGTGCGTCATTATAATTGAGCGATTCGCCTTCTCAGGCGCCCTTTGCAGATTGTCCTTAGGCGCGGGATAGTTTGCTGATTCTTCACTTTGGCTCTGACATGCTCGCCTCCCTGATTGCTTCGGTACTGAGTGTGTTGTCACTGCCCTCAGTTGGATTACCTACCTTGTTCATCATCAGTTTGCTCTCGGCCACGTTGTTGCCTATGGGCTCAGAGCCGGCGGTATTTGCGGTGGTGAAGATGAATCCCGAACTTTTTTGGCCTGCAGTTCTGGTGGCCACGGCGGGAAATACCGTCGGCGGCGCAATCAGCTACATGATGGGCTATGGCGCCAAGCGCGCCTTTGCCGAGGAAAAGCAGACCCGCTGGTTTGGCTGGCTGCAGCGATTTGGCCCCAAAACCTTGCTGTTATCTTGGTTGCCGGTGATCGGCGATCCCCTGTGCGTACTCGCTGGCTGGCTAAAAATGTCCTTCCTTCAGAGTTTGTTTTATATGGCGATAGGAAAATTGCTGCGTTACCTCACCTTTACCGGTTTGTTATTAAGCGTGCCTGACGGTATTTGGCAACGATTGGGTCAATGGGTGTAAGTACCTACATGGAATAGCTAAAGCCTTGCAAAACCAAGGTCTTAACGCCACGCCTTGTGCAATGCAGTACGTTAGAATGCATGTTTGACACGTCGTCTACAAGCTCTCAATGAATGCCCCAGCGCACATACCTGCTTTACTAAACAACCCGCCACAAGGCAATCCCAGCGCGCGGCTGCGTGAAATTCCCTACAACTACACCTCTTTTTCTGATCGCGAAATCGTTATTCGCTTGCTAGGTGAGTCTGCCTGGGAGTTATTGGCGAGCTTGCGTGCTTCTCGTCAGACTGGTCGTTCTGCGCGCATGCTGTACGAAGTATTGGGTGATATTTGGGTCGTGCGCCGCAATCCCTATCTGCAAGATGATTTGCTAGATAACCCACAGCGTCGTGAATCATTAATCGATGCGCTGTATCACCGCCTGGGTGAAGTTGAAAAACGCCGCGAACCGGCGAGTGCCGAGAGCGGTCATGATCCAGAGTCCATTCAGCGCAGCTTGCACGTACAAACCTTATTGACTGCAGCGCGTAAAGCCGTTGAAGAATTTGCAAATGAATTTCGACAGATGCAGGATTTGCGTCGACGTTCACAACGCGTGCTTGGTCGTTACACTCTCAAAGACAATATTAAATTTGATGGTCTGTCGCGCGTCTCGCATGTAACAGATGCCACCGATTGGCGCGTAGAGTATCCCTTTGTTGTGCTCACACCCGATACAGAAGAAGAAATCGCGGGTTTAGTGAAGGCGTGTATAGAGCTGGGTCTAACCATCATTCCGCGCGGGGGTGGCACCGGCTACACCGGCGGCGCGATTCCTCTCACACCTTTGTCTGCTGTAATCAACACCGAAAAGCTCGAAGATTTAGGTGAGGTTGATAGTCGTCTCTTGCCCGGTGCAGAGCGTGAATGCGCCACCATTTATTCAGGTGCGGGCGTTGTTACTAAACGTGTCGCTGATGCAGCCGAGAAGGCAGGCTTTGTTTTTGCTGTTGATCCAACGTCAGCCGAAGCTTCCTGCATTGGTGGCAACATCGCTATGAATGCCGGCGGGAAGAAGGCTGTGTTGTGGGGCACTGCACTCGACAATTTAGCTAGCTGGCGTATGGTTGACCCGAATGGTGATTGGTTAGAAGTTACGCGACTCGATCACAACTTGGGAAAAATTCATGATGTAGAAACTGCGCGTTTTAAATTGGAATGGACGCATCCTTCCGAGCGCGGCCGTCGTAATCCTAATGCACCATTTAAGACTGAAATTTTGTCTATCGATGGCAGTAAATTCCGTAAGGTGGGTTTAGGTAAAGACGTTACCGATAAATTTCTGTCAGGTTTGCCGGGTGTACAAAAAGAAGGCTGCGATGGATTGATCACATCGGCACGCTGGATTTTGCACAAAATGCCCAGCTACACACGCACCGTGTGTTTAGAGTTTTTTGGACAGGCGCGTGAGGCGATACCTTCTATCGTCGAAATTAAAAATTATCTCGATGCCGAAACGAAAAAAGGCGGCGCCATACTGGCGGGACTTGAACACTTAGATGAGCGTTATCTTCGTGCCGTCGGTTATGCCACTAAATCAAAACGAGGCGTGTTGCCTAAGATGGCTTTGTTTGGTGACATCGTTGGCCATGATGAAGATGCCGTAGCTCGTGCAACGTCCGAAGTCATACGCATAGCGAATAGCCGTGTGGGTGAAGGTTTTGTGGCGGTCAGTCCCGAAGCGCGCAAAAAATTCTGGTTAGATCGTGCTCGCACCGCTGCGATTGCGCGTCACACCAACGCCTTTAAAATCAATGAAGATGTGGTCATACCGCTCGATCGTATGGGTGAATACACCGATAGCATAGAGCGGATCAACATCGAACTTTCCATAACGAATAAGTTAGCTCTTCTGGGGGAGTTATCCGCCTTTTTCGAGCACGGCAATCTACCTTTGGGTAAGCATGATGATGGCGAGGGATTTGAAATTCCCTCTGCTGAGTTGCTTGAAGATCGCGTCACACAGGCAAGTGTGTTGTTGAACTCTGTGCAAACACGCTGGTCATGGTTGCTAGCGAACTTCGCTCAACCATTAGCTAATGCTAAATCTATACTCGCAGAATTAGGCTATCAAGCACGCCTCTCAGAATTCGATGCGCGCATCGCTGCACAGCCTAGCGTGACTATTTTCGATTTGCTGCAAGATCGAACTCTACGCATATCGTGGAAAGCTGAGGTGCGTACTCAGTTACGTCAGATTTTTGGCGGCGCTGCATTCAAGCCCATTGTTGATGAAACCTCGGCAATTCATAAACGGGTATTACGAGGCCGTGTTTTTGTGGCGCTACATATGCATGCCGGTGATGGCAATGTGCACACCAATATCCCTGTTAACTCAGATGACTATCAAATGCTACAAACAGCCCATGCTGCCGTAGCACGCATCATGGCACTGGCACGTTCATTAGATGGCGTGATCTCAGGTGAGCATGGCATAGGTATTACCAAACTTGAATTTCTGACCGAGGCTGAGATCGGGGAATTCCGCGATTACAAGCTGCGTATCGATCCCGAGGGCCGCTTCAACAAGGGTAAATTATTGAATGCGCCGGACCTGCATGCTGACTTGCGCAATGCCTATACGCCATCTTTCGGTTTGATGGGACATGAATCATTAATCATGCAGCAGAGTGATATCGGCGC
>JBEGSP010000106.1:0-6611 GCA_041179845.1 Pseudomonadota bacterium | reverse complement strand
GTGCTTCGGCCAAAGTGAAACAGCAACTCAAAACATGGGAAGAGGCGGGGTATGGTAGCTACCCGATTTGCGTTGCAAAGACCCAGTCATCATTTAGTTCCGATGCTACGTTGCGTGGTGCGCCGAGTGGGCATGTGGTGAATGTGCGCGAAGTCAAACTTGCTGCAGGTGCGCAGTTTATTGTGATGATCTGTGGCGATATTATGACGATGCCTGGTTTACCTAAAGTACCGAGCGCAGAAAAGATTGATGTCGATGACGATGGCAAAGTAGTGGGATTATTTTGATGCCGACTATTGTTTCGATGTCGCGCTAATTTCAGTCTAGCTTCATCTTGACGAATGAAGGATAGCCAGCTTCCGTGGTCGCTTTTTTCAATTCATCAAGGCTCGCTTTTTCGTTATCGAAAATGACCACTGCCTCGCGTCGGGCGTAGCTTACCTTTGCGCTGGAGACGCCCGGCACTCTCATCAACGCTGCTTTGATTGTGATCGGGCAGGTAGAACAATCCATCGTCGGTATGGTCAGGGAGACAGTTTGACCTTTCGCCCAACTGAGTTGCGGACAGTGGAGAAAGCTGAGTAGGATGGCAAGCAGCGAAAGACGTTTCATGATTGTTCAGTAAAAAATCGGAGCAACAACGGGGAATAGAAGTAATCCACTCACAAACAATCCGCTAACGAGATAAATTCGCCGCGCGATACGACGAGAATCACTGCAAGCATCTTCGCCCACAGTACAACTCGTTCGCGGTCGAAACAGCAAGTATCCCGACCCGAGCAGAGCTATGACTGCGATCAGAGTGAGCAGCGGTACCCATGGCTTAAGCACGGTTAGATGAACCATCCAAGCACCAGTAATACCCAGCAGGACCAGTACCAGTGGAAACAAGCAGCAGGTCGATGCGAGCAACGAGGAGGTTACCGCGACCATCAGTAAGCCAAGGCTCAGCTTACGCGGAGCTTGATCTTCGTTGGTATCGACTGAACCGGACGTGCTGGGCATCATTCGTACTACCTCAGCCTACAATTCGATTGGCACTTATTGTGTATCGAAACGCATCCGGCGCTAAAGGATCAACGGCTTGTCCGTCGATCTCAGCTTGCGGATACATGAAGAAGCCGACCTTGCCGTTGGATGAGCCGGGCAAGCTGACATCGTGGGCGAAGTTGTAGGCCATCCAGTTGCCTTCCCATCCGCCAAACAGCGCTTTGCGCACTGGCGCTACGACTGGATGATCGGGATCTTTGATCCAGGTACCTGTCTCGAGGCGCATCACTTTACCGACGTCAGCCGGATCCATCGCGACCCATCCATGTTTACGCAAATAGACTTCAGCGCGGCAATGCTGTGCACCTTTTAGTGAGGCTGAATTACCGCTAAGTTCTTTGTAGCCAAACGCGCTAGGAGATAGTCGCAGACCATACGCATCGCGTGCCGGTAATCCAGCCGCACGACACAGGCCCACAAAGAGTCCGTTGATATCGCCGCACTTACCACCAAAATTTTTGGTCTCTAGCATGGCCTTAATGTCGCCGGTACCGCAACCCCGCACCTTGGGCTCGCGATACGTCGAGACGATGATCCAATCAAAGATACGCTGTGCCTTCTCTACATCGCTACGCGCGCCGGCGACGATCTGATTGGATGTAACGCGAACGATGCCGTCGGTTGGAATCAGTGATGTTGAACGCGTCCATTGTTTCAGTTTGCCCGCGCTCTCATTGGCAGACTGCGACTGCGACCAGTCGTTCGAACGGTCACGCGTTTGCACGCGGCTGACGACCTCTAGTTCTGGCGGAACTGAACCGTCGAACTCTGCGATGAGGTATTTCGCGCCGTATTGTTTTTCAGAGTCGATTCGAACGGTGGTCGGGTTTCCGGTCCAATCGCTACGCATGGAACGCTGCCAGTCGGAGTCTACTGAAGGCAAAGGAATCCAAACCTTGGATGGGCCAGTAACATTTTGCAAATTGACCGTCGTGGTGACATCAAAGGTTTGCCAGTCTCCCGGATGAGGAGAGAAAGTGCGCTCTTCTGAAGGCTCTGCAAAAGCAGCACCAGGAAAAACAGTGCACAGCAAACTACCCGATACCGATTTAAGCAGCGTACGACGTGTCGAGTTGGGGATGGATTTTGTTGTCATGATGGGTCCGTTAATTCAGGTGGCGACACTTTACGACAAATCAGGTCTATGTGCCTTGGGTGGTGCTTCACGCAGCAATGGCTGAAGTGCCTTGATGAATCTGGGATCAGCGGCATCGATTTCTCCGGTGATTCGCCAACGGGCACGACCATCCTTCCCAATCAGGATCGTTGTAGGAAGTACGCCTTTCGTCCATGACTTCATGTGCACGCCGGCACTATCCTGCAACATCGGATAAGTGATTTGATGGCGCGCCATAAACTCTCGAATCGTCAACGAAGATTCCTTGAAATTAAAACCAAGAACGACCGGACTTACGTCTGTTGCCTGCGTGCTCGCTAGAGAATTCAACATGGCCATTTCGTTGACGCAGGGCTCGCACCAACTTGCCCAGAAATTAAGAACCACGACCTTGCCCTTCAAATCAGCGGTATCCCACAAGTGGCCATCAAGATCGCGAAGCTTTAGCGATGGCGTGGGCAGTTGCGAAGGCCACCTTTGCAGCTGAAACTCTGCAGCGAGGGATAGTCCATGAACGAGTAAGGCAGTAAGAAAGGCGAGTATGTAAAGCGGGTAACTGCTGCGCTTAATCATGAGGGTCATTATTAACAAGGGTGCCTGAAAAAATGAGGGATTTATTGGTATGAATTTTGTGTGGCAGGGTGAAGTAATCTAAGCGGTTTGCTCAAGGTCACGCACGGGCGGTTTACGCCGAATTCGTAGACTTGCTGCAACGCCAATTTCAGCGCTGTGGCTCGATCCAATTTTCTGTCTGAAGCGCGGGCACGCGCTCGAATTCTTTTAGGTTGTTCGTCACCAGCACAAGCCCTTCGCTGCGTGCATGGGCAGCAATGTGAAGGTCGTTGACTCCGATAGTCTGCCCTTGCGACTCCAGCGCTGCTCGGATAGACCCATAGTGATGTGCGGCCTTGGATGTGTATGGCAGGACTTCCAAGCGACTGGTGAAGTCTTCGATCACACGTAGGTTGTCTGCCATCCGCGCACTCTTTTCTGCACCGTGGAAGAGTTCTGCGAGCGTGATGCTCGAGATCGCCATTCTGCTGGCATTCTGGTTAAAGATATGTAGCACTTCGGGTGGTCGGCGCTTGATCACGTAAATGACGATGTTCGTGTCGAGCAAGTAGCGAATCATTCGAGTGATTCCCGCTCGGATTGCTCCTGACTAGCACGCTCCGGCAGAAAATCCTCGCTGGTTTGGGGGCCGTTGAGAAAGAAGCTGTCCCATGTGCTGTCCACCGGAGAGATGATGCGCTCGTTGCCGACGGCGCGCACTTGTACACGCTTGACGCTCTCCGGAAGGCGCAGCTCGGAGGGTAGGCGAACAGCTTGGGTACGATTGTTAATAAAAACGGTGGAAATGGCCATCTCAACCTCCGGATAGAAAAGGTATATAGCGCGAGTATATGGCACCTTTGCGAAGGATTCAAGCCCGCCACTCCTGGCAGTTATGACGCTCCTTCTTCAAATCCGGTTTACATTACCTAGTCGTTTCTAAGCATGAAATTGCTGTGCACCTATGGATCAATGCCCAATGAGTTTTGCCGAATACAAGCGCGTACTAATTTATACCTTCTGCTTAGATGTCGCTCTTACCAAGCCTAATGCTGCGGGACCAAAAATACGTGAAATGAGATGGCGGTTTTTGGCAAAAAATCGATAACCCCAAGTTAGCATCGGGCGCAAGTGTGGTCGTGAGAACAGCCACGCTAAAGTAGGCAGGTTTGCTCGCTCATAGGCGGCACAGAAAACATCGACACCGTTAATTAACTCGCCATCATCATATTGCGCATACATAGAATCGAGCGCTTGCTGACACGACACGCCAACTGCATCAGCAGAATACTGCGATGAGTTGACATCTACAAAGCTTAATAGATCAGCCTGATTGCGCCGCGATAAAAATAGAATCTCAGCCTGGCATAACGGGCACAGACCGTCGTAATACATAGTCAGCTTTTTCATCATCATTACTTATGTTTATATTGCGTAGCGCAGTAGGCACGCATGACTGATTTATCTCTGAGCGCAGCATGTTTTGTGGATCTGCCCGTGACTCTTTTGCGCCAAAGGTTAAAGGAAGATCGTTTAAGTTCTGCTCGCATGATGTTAATCACTTGCGATTCAGATAAGCCAAAGCTTCGCTCAATAGCATCAAATGGAGTGCGGTCTTCCCAGGCCATTTCAATCAACCGGGAAGTATCAGCTTCGGATAGAGGAGTAATAGTTTTAGCAGTCATTCCGCAAGAATAGCCGGAAACAGTTTAACTGTTTGCACCAACTGCTTTAATTTGAATCATCAAGTGGCTCTGAAACGAAAAAGCCCGCTAACTTTCGTTTGCGGGCTTTCGTTGTGCTTACCGATACATAGTTTACAAGTTATTCCGGACACATACTTTACAGTTTCTAGGCATAGGAGGGACCGACTATGCCGTGGAGCGAAAGTACGAAGATGGATGAGAAGCTTAAATTTGTAGCCCGATATCTGGATGGGGAGAGTATTTCCGATCTATGTCGCGAGTTTGGAATTTCCAGGGTAACGGGTCATAAAGTCATTGCCCGCTACCGGGAAAGCGGTCTCGAAGCCCTGACGGACCGAAGCCGCAGGCCCGTGCGCTTTGCAAACCAGTTGCCATTTCAAGTTGAACAACAGATCGTCAAGATCAAGCAGCAATGGCCGCGTTGGGGAGCTCCAAAGATTCGGGAGCGTCTGATCAGCCATTTCCCTGATATTCCAACCCCGGCAACGAGCACGGTGCATGCGGTGTTGGATCGTCATGGGTTAGTCAACTCACGCAAGCCAAGTCGTAGCCGCGCTAAAGGTACGGCCTTGAGCGCAGCACAATCGCCAAATCAGCTGTGGTGTGTGGATTACAAAGGGGAGTTCATGTTGGGTGACAGACGCTACTGCTACCCGTTGACAGTGACTGACTTTAGCTCAAGGTTTTTGATTTGTTGTGAAGCCATGGAAAGTACTCGGGAACAAATGGCGATCACCGCATTTGAGCGCCTGTTCAGGGAGTTCGGCTTACCTGACGCCATACGTTCAGACAACGGTGTTCCTTTCTCTTCACCGCATGCCATTCATGGTCTGAGCAAATTGTCGGTTTATTGGCTGCGCTTGGGGATTGCCATTGAGCGTATCAAGCCTGGGAACCCTCAGCAAAACGGACGTCATGAGCGGATGCATAGAACGCTCAAACAATACTGCACCCGCCCAGCCGGCATGAACATGCTCCAACAACAGGAAATGTTCGAGCGGTTCATAGACGAATATAACAACGAACGACCGCATCAAGCGCTTGAGATGAAGCGCCCCGTTGATTTATACCGACGGTCGAACCGGCCTTACAAAGGTGTTACCCCAGTGTCTTACCCATTCCATGACAAAACCGTCACCATCACGGCATGCGGCCGGATATGCATAGAGCGCAAGAAAATTCACCTCAGTACGGTGCTTGCTGGACATGATGTGGGGATAAAACAGGTTGACGAGCGCATTTGGCTCGTCAGTTTCATGAACTACGACTTGGGCTACTTCGACTTGGATTCATGTAGAGTGGAGCCCATCGATAACCCCTTCGGTCCCAGGGTGTTAACGATGTCTCCGGAATGATGTGTAAACGATGTCTCGCTAACACACCTTTGAACATCTTGGTGGCCCGGGGCGGAATCGAACCACCGACACAAGGATTTTCAATCCTCTGCTCTACCGACTGAGCTACCAGGCCAAGAGGCGGGAGTATAGCAAAACATTCCCCTTATGAAAAGCTAAGTGCTAGCGAGGCTATAATCCAGATTCGGTTATCAAAGCGATCTGGCCACGTCTCACTCAATGAAAATTCATTCGGATATCTGCGTTATCGGTAATGGCGTGATTGGCAAAGCGAGTGCGCTGGCATTAGCTCGCGCAGGCTACACAGTGGCGCTTTTGGCCCCAGATAGGGCAGAGAAATCGGCGTCCGCTGCTAGTCAGCCATTACAGCCATTATGGGATCAGCGCGTTTACGCCCTTAATCATGTCGCTAAGCGTCTGCTTTCGTCGCTTAAAGTCTGGGATGCGATGGATTCGTCGCGCATTGCGCCAGTCGATGCGATGGCTGTGCAGGGCGACGATCAAGCAAATCCCGGTTGTCTGGGCTTTAATGCTTATGGCGCACGCGTAGGTGCCTTGGCGTGGATTGTTGAAGATAGCAATCTCAATCGCGCATTGGACTCTGCCTTAAGTTTTGCCTCTGGCATAAATTTCATTAAAGGGCATGCTAAGCAGCTCTTATATAAAGAGCACCATGTGGAAGTGATGTTGGATGACGGTGAAATGCTCACTACGTCGTTAATCATAGGTGCTGACGGCGCCAATTCTTGGGTGCGGGCGCAAGCAGACATGAGCATCGATTACCGTTCGTATGATCAAAGTGCGGTGGTGGCGAATTTTTCATGCACGAAT
>JBEGSP010000105.1:0-2864 GCA_041179845.1 Pseudomonadota bacterium | reverse complement strand
TTTTTAAATTATCAGCAAGACGCACATGATATTTTGCATGAGGTAGGTGAGCCTAATTTGAAAGTGCAGATGGATTTTTACCATGTGCAAATAATGGAGGGCGATATAGAAATGCGACTACGGAAGCATTTTGCAAACGTCGGCCATGTACAAATTGCAGGCGTGCCAAAACGTAATGAGCCAGATATTGGTGAAGTGAATTATCCTTATCTCTTTGCTGTGCTTGATGAAATTGGTTATAACGGCCATGTAGGATGTGAATACAATCCACGCGCTGGAACATCAGAAAATCTAGGTTGGATTCGTCCTTATCTTAAATAATTTTGTAGGCGAGCATACTCATGACACGATTAGTTGATTTGCGAAGTGATACCGTTACTCGACCTACACCAGGCATGCGTGAAGCCATGATGGCGGCATCACTGGGTGATGATGTATTGGGCGATGATCCCAGTGTTATTCAGTTACAGGAAAAAATCGCAGACATGCTAGGCTTTGAAGCAGCTTTGTTCATGCCCACTGGAACGCAGAGTAATCTGTGCGGGATACTCGCACACTGCCAACGCGGTGATGAATATATCGTTGGTCAAAAAGCGCACACGTATTTGTGGGAAGGGGGTGGCGCAGCGGTGTTCGGTAGCGTACAACCGCAGCCCTTGAATCATCAAGCTGATGGGTCGCTCGCACTCGACGATATTGAAGCGGCCATCAAACCGGACGATGCGCATTTTGCGCGTACACGGTTGCTTGCATTAGAAAATACCATCGGTGGCAAGCTGATGCCCATGTCTTACATAGAACAAGCAACGCAATTCGCCCGCAGTAAGGGTTTGTCGACTCACCTAGATGGCGCGCGGTTGTTTAACGCTGCAGTAGCGCAAGCCGCCGAGCGTGGCAGTACCGCACGTAATGAAGCCAAAGCCATCGCCTCGTGTTTTGACAGCGTGTCCGTATGTTTTAGCAAAGGTCTGGGTACGCCAGTTGGTTCGGCTTTGTGTGGTTCTAAAGAGTTTATTTACCGCGCACATAGAGTTCGCAAAATGGCCGGTGGTGGCATGCGTCAAGCGGGCTTGTTAGCTGCTGCGGCTAGCTATGCACTTGATCATCACATTGATAGGTTGGCTGAAGATCATGCGTTGATGCGCGACCTAGCTTCAGGCTTAGATGGTATTCCAGGAGTGCAGATGGAATCTCCGCACACGAATATTTTATTTATTGAACTCAGCGGCTCGGCGCATGAACGTGCTGCAGGCTTACTGGATTATTTACGCTCACGCGGGATACTGGCGACGGGTTTGTATCGCTTGCGTTTTGTTACCCACCTAGATGTGGATGCCGCAGGTATTCAACAAGCGGTGCAGGCAATTCGTGAGTACTTTACGAACTGAGATTCATCGTTATTCGATTTTTCCAATTATTACAGCCAACCACGGCGGCGGAATCGCCAGTACAAGATACCCGCAATCGACCCAATTACCCCCAAGGCCATCGGGTAACCATATTTCCATTTGAGTTCGGGCATGAATTCGAAATTCATTCCCCAAATGCCTGCTAGCGCAGTGGATACAGCAAAGATAGCAGCCCACGCAGCTAGCCGTTTAGTCACTTCTGATTCTTCAATGGTGACTAACGACAAGTTGACTTGAATGGCCGTCGCAATGGTGTCGCGTATAGTATCGAGTGCACCATTGATACGGGCCAAGTGATCATGCACATCGCGAAAATATTCTTGGCTGTTCATACACACCGCAGGCACGCGTCCACCATGTAATTTCCCAACGACTTCAAGTAAGGGAACCACTGCGTGTCGCAACATGGATGAGCGATGTTTTAACGCATAGAGTCGTTCAATATTCCAACGCGCGTAGCCTCGTTCAAAAATTTGAGCTTCCACATCTTCCAGATCAGACTCAAGCGCTTCAACCAAGGGGAAGTAACGATCAACGACAGCATCCATTAAGGCATACGAGACAAAACCTGAACCTAGTTTGAGCAACTCTGGCTCACGTTCGCAACGCTCGCGCACTCCCAAAAAATCTTGTTTACTGCCATTGCGGACCGACAGGACAAAGTTGGGACCAACAAAAATTGCCACTTCTCCAACCAGTATTTCATCCTGATGCATCTCTAATAAGTGCATCACAACGAAAACAATATCGCCATACTCTTCGATTTTTGGACGCTGATGGCCATGTGTTGCATCTTCAACAGCTAGCGGATGCAGGCCAAATTCTTCCTGCATTTGCCGTAGCTCCGACAGCGATGCATCGCGCAGGGCCACCCAGGTTAAACAGCCAGGCTTGGTTAGCCAGTTGCTGATATCTTCAACCGGGATGTCTGCTAGTTTTTGACCTTGTTTGTACACTGCACAGTTAATTAGCATCGGGTCACACCTTTGACAAATTCGGAACTGGAATTTCCTAGACTATAGAACAACTGAGACTTACTCAATGCAGTCATTACCAAATAGACAGTAATCTAATCATGGTTTCTGGGAGCTTTTTGTATGAATTCCTCAGACATCGCTAAAATACGGGCTCAGCCGAGGTAAACAGAACAACAGCACCAACGGCTATTAACTATCACTATAAATTTTGGAGACGACATGGCAAGCGATATCGAGATCGCGCAAAAGGCGACGATGAAGCGTATTACTGAGGTGGCTTCGCATCTTGGCATCGCCGATGATTATCTTGAGCCTTATGGTCATTACAAGGCCAAAATCTCACTCGACTATGTCGATTCACTCAAAGGTAAGCCCGATGGCAAGCTGGTGCTGGTCACGGCGATTAGTCCAACCCCTGCAGGTGAAGGTAAAACGACGACTACAGTGGGTTTAGGCGATGCGTTAAATCGCATCGGTA
>JBEGSP010000104.1:0-4469 GCA_041179845.1 Pseudomonadota bacterium | reverse complement strand
TTACTGTAATGGTATTTTTTAGTTAGTTTTATTACGCTATCGTCTTCTCATGCACATTTCCTTACACGTGGCATAGGGTTAATTAGGCGAGTAGTGATTTTTGCGAATCTTAGACATCGATTAGCGAATTAATGCTTAAGAGAATAATGCAATTTTTACAAACTATTAGCCTAGCTTTGTTGGCTTTAATGCAGTTGCTATGGTGTTCATGGAGTTTTGTACCATCATCATCATTGTGTTATGAATTTATACACGTAGATATTTGGCTCAATCCGAACTAATGCCGACAGTTTGCGTTGTGCCAATACAAATTGAATTGCAAGCAGAGTGGTTGAATTTTTTTAATTCTTCAGACAATTTCTACATTCAAAAACCTCATTTTTGCCCAAACGAGAGTCCTAGGCATATCCCAAATGCTATTTTGACTATAAATAGCATACCCATTTTGATAATTTTTCTGTAAGTAAGCTTTTCTTACTCTCGGATTAAGAATTATTTATTTTTACTTATTTGAACTCGCCAGTAAGTTATTAGCTTCTGGCGTTTTTACTTATTAAATTGCCCTTGTAGTTCATCTATCAAAAGAGGAGAGCCTCGATGTTGCAGAAAGTAGCAAGCGCTGCTGGCGCATTTCCAAACAGCTTAACCATCGAGCAGGTCGATTCCGAGCTTTGGTCAGCCATACAGCGTGAGAATCAACGCCAACAAGATCACATTGAGCTAATCGCCTCTGAGAACTATGCATCGCCCGCTGTGATGCAGGCGCAAGGATCACAACTGACCAACAAGTATGCCGAAGGCTATCCTGGGAAGCGATATTACGGTGGTTGTGAATTTGTTGATATCGCTGAGACGCTGGCGATCGAGAGACTAAAAAAACTTTATGGCGCAAATTTCGCCAACGTACAGGCCAATTCGGGATCGCAGGCGAATCAGGCAGTTTTTCTGGCGTTGTTAAATCCTGGTGACACCATCATGGGTATGTCGTTGGCTGAGGGTGGACATCTCACTCATGGCATGGCGCTCAACATGTCGGGTAAATGGTTCAACGTGGTCTCGTATGGATTGGATGAGCACGAAGACATCAACTATGCGCAGATGGAACAGCTAGCGCATGAGAAAAAACCAAAACTCATCATCGCTGGTGCTTCGGCGTTTTCTCTTAAGATCGATTGGGCGCGCTTTGCAAAAGTAGCGAACGATATCGGTGCTTATTTGTTAGTTGATATGGCCCATTATTCTGGCCTGATCGCTGGCGGCGTTTATCCCAATCCGGTACCGCACGCGCACATCGTGACATCAACGACCCACAAGAGCCTTCGGGGTCCACGAGGCGGCATTATTCTGATGAATGATGAAGAAATCGCAAAGAAAATTAACAGTGCGATTTTTCCTGGTTTACAAGGTGGCCCACTGATGCATGTAATTGCTGCAAAGGCTGTCGCGTTTCAAGAAGCACTTGCACCTGAGTTTAAAACGTACCAGCAGCAGGTTTTAAAAAATGCAGATGCCTTGGCCAAGGCATTGATTGAGCGTGGTTTGCGTATCGTCTCTGGCCGTACTGAATCGCATGTAATGTTGGTCGATTTACGTAGCAAAAAACTGACCGGTAAAGCTGCTGAGGCAGTTTTAGGATCAGCGCATATTACCTGTAACAAAAATGGCATACCTAACGATCCGGAAAAACCGTTTGTGACTTCCGGAATTCGTTTGGGAAGCCCAGCGATGACAACTCGTGGTTTTAAGGAAGCCGAAGCAGCGAAGGTCGGGCATCTCATCGCCGATGTACTTGATCATCCAGAAGATGCAGCAAACATCGAGCGCGTAAAAGCAGATGTCAAAAAACTGACTGACGCTTTCCCGGTGTATTCCGCCTGATGCCCGCACGTCGATTTGTACCCGCTGCTAGCGAGGGCAGCGACAAACGTCATTCACAAAATTAAACCGAGATAGAAGGAGCGCATCATGGCTGGACGTAATTTTTTATTTGTACCCGGACCAACGAACATACCTGATCGAGTGATGCGAGCAATGATGGTGTCTATGGAAGACCATCGTTCGCCGGCATTCCCGGCAATCACCCGCGAGATCATGTCGGGCTTGAAAAAAGTTTTTCGTACCGAGCATGGCACTCCGTTTGTATTTCCGTCATCGGGTACTGGTTGCTGGGAAGCTGCGGTAACTAACACGCTATCGCCTGGTGATCGTGTATTGGCTGCGCGGTTTGGTCAGTTCAGTCATTTGTGGATTGACATGTGTACTCGCATGGGATTGGACGTGCAGATCGTTGATTGCGAGTGGGGAACAGGAGTGCCTCTTCAGCAATATGCAGACATTTTGAAGGCCGATACCGGACACCGAATCAAAGCTGTTTTAGCCTGCCACAATGAAACTGCAACCGGTGTGACTTCTGACATTTCAGGTGTTCGTGAAGCACTCGATGAGGCCAAACATCCGGCATTATTATTTGTTGATGGCGTTTCGTCATTGGGATCCATTGATTTTCGTTTCGATGACTGGGGCGTAGATATGGCTGTCTCAGGATCACAAAAGGGACTGATGCTGCCAGCAGGCCTTGGCATTCTCTGCGTAAGCCCAAAGGCTCTGGAGATGCGTCATAGCGCCCAACTCAAACGCTGCTACTTTGACCTTAACGACATGATCAACGCTAATGCAACGGGATATTTTCCGTATACGCCAGCGCTGTCATTGATGTATGGGCTGATTGAGTCGTTGAAGATGATAGAAGAAGAAGGTCTGGACAACATCGTAGCCAGACATCATTACCTCGCCGAAGGTGTGCGTGCGGCCGTTACCAAAGGTTGGGGCTTAAAGCTGTGCGCAAAAGAAGCGAAGTGGTATTCCGATACCGTTTCAGCCGTCATGCTTCCCGAAGGTATTAATGGTGCTGAGGTGATAGCGCGAGCATTTAATCGCTATAACGTATCACTCGGTGCTGGCCTATCTAAAGTCGCAGGTAAATTATTCCGTATTGGTCACCTTGGCGACATGAATGAAGTGCACTTGATGGCGGCTATCGCTGGCGCTGAAATGGCCATGCTTGACTGCGGCATCAAGGTTGTGCCGGGCAGTGGTACTGCTGCAGCTGGAGAGTATTGGCGCAATCATTCCGCACCCTCTGGTTTGATCTCACGTGACACCAACAAACACAGCAAGGAAACGCATGGAACGCATAGTATTTCTGGACCGGCAGTCGTTAAAGGCTGAGGTTCGTCGTCCGTCCTTTTCTCATGTATGGGAAGAGCATGACCAGACGGAAGAATCGTTGGTGGCCAGCCGCTTGGCTGGCGCCACGGTTGCTATCACTAATAAGGTGCCAATTCGCAGAGCTAGTTTAGAACAGCTACCAGAGCTCAAGATGATTGCGGTTGCTGCTACGGGCTATGATGTGATCGATATCGATGCCTGTCGCGAAAGAGGCATTGCGGTGGCAAATATTCGTAATTACGCCGTGCATACGGTGCCTGAACACACATTCGCAATGATATTTGCGTTACGACGTAATCTCATTGCGTATCGAGAGGATGTGTTGCGCGGTCGTTGGCAGGCACAAGATCAGTTCTGTTTTTTTGATCATCCCATACAGGATCTGCATGGCAGTACCTTAGGTATTTTTGGTGAAGGTGCACTCGGTCAAGCAACGGCGGCTATTGCACGTGCGCTCGGCATGCGTGTGCTGTTTGCAGACCATCCTCCACCTAAAGCAGCCGATGTGGAATTCACTGATCCTGAAACTGTTTTTGCTCAGTCAGATATTATTTCTTTGCACTGCCCGTTAACGCCGGCATCACGTAATTTTATCGGCATCGAGCAATTCAAAAAAATGAAACGCAGCGCTATTTTGATTAACACCGCCCGCGGTGGGTTAGTCGACGAACACGCACTTAAAACAGCAATAGAAACCGGACTTATTGCCGGTGCAGGTTTTGATGTGCTGACCAAAGAACCACCCAAAGAGGGTAATCCTCTTCTTGAATTGCGTACGCCCAATTTCATACTGACGCCCCATGTAGCTTGGGCTTCGGACGGCGCGATGCAATTTTTGGCAGATCAGCTAATCGACAACATCGAGGCTTCGATTACGGGCACTCCGCAAAATCTTGTGACGTAATTCTCATCTATCCGCGCTGTGTTTTCAGCGCGGACTATTGACTTAATATTTTTAACAAACTACCCGATAGGACGCCGTATGCTTAGCGATATCCAGATTGCCCAAAAGGCGACGATGAAGCGTATTACTGAGGTGGCTTCGCATCTTGGCATCGCCGATGATTATCTTGAGCCCTATGGTCATTACAAGGCCAAAATCTCACTCGACTATGTCGACTCACTCAAAGGTAAGCCCGATGGCAAGCTGGTGCTGGTCACGGCGATTAGTCCAACCCCTGCAGGTGAAGGTAAAACGACGACTACAGTGGGTTTAGGCGATGCGTTAAATCGCATCGGTA
>JBEGSP010000103.1:0-16646 GCA_041179845.1 Pseudomonadota bacterium | reverse complement strand
AGTCATACGCTGAGCATTTAGTTTTTGTAGTAAGGCCATGATCTCGATACTAGTGCGCGAATCTAATGCACCGGTCGGCTCATCGGCCAAAATAAGCGAAGGATTATTGGCTAGGGCTCGCGCAATCGCAACACGCTGTTGTTGGCCACCCGATAATTGAGACGGTTGATGATCGGTCCTGGATCCCAAGCCCACTTCGGTCAGTCGCGCCATCGCCAGCGCACGACGTTCAGTCGAAGGTATGGATGCATACAATAAAGGTAGCTCAACGTTTTCTAAAGCGCTGGTACGTGGCAGTAAATTGAACTGCTGAAAAACAAACCCAATACGGCGATTACGTATCGTTGCGAGTTGATCCGTCGTTAAATCAGAAACCTTTTCACCCGCTAAACGATATTCACCGGCACTCGGTGTATCAAGACAGCCAAGTAAATTCATAAATGTCGATTTACCCGAACCCGAAGCGCCCATGATGGCGACAAACTCACCTTCGGCGATATCGAGCGACACGGCATCCAAAGCCATCACCGTGGTGGACCCCATGGTGTAGGACTTCGACATGCCGCGCACGGCGATCAGGGATGTCATGCCATCAACCTTGCATCATTAAAAAACACGCGGAGCATTCCCCATACTGGTTGACGATGAACGTCCACGACCGGTATCACCGCCTTTAACGCCAGTGACAACCTCGACCCCTTCAGCAACACCTTCGCCGGTGATTTCTGTCATCTGCCCGTCGCTAGCACCCGTTTTAACGGTCATTACTTTCAGCTCGTTATTTTCAACGCGATACAACTTAGCGACACCTGGATCGCGCTTTGAACGGCCTGATCCATTCGCTGTACCCTCTTTTTGACCTGACTTAGTTCGTTCAGTTTTTTTATCTGATTTGTCATCTGATTTTTGTGGCGGACGAAAACGTAAAGCGGCATTCGGCACTTTAAGAACATCATCCAGTACCGAGGTCACCACCCGCACATTGGCTGTCATGCCAGGCAACAGTTTTAAATCTGTATTTTGTGTAGAGATCGCTACCAAATAAGTTACAACGTTCGATACCACTTGCGCAGATTTACGTATCTGTTTAACTTGCCCTTCAAAGGTACGGCCAGGAAAAGCGTCCACAGTAAATGTGGCTTTTTGTCCTAGCTGAATCTTGCCTACTTCAGATTCATCGATGGAGGTATCGACACGCAAATCAGTGAGGTTTTCAGCAATGATAAATAATTCAGGCGCTTGCAAACTCGCCGCAACAGTCTGACCTTTATCAACGCTACGCTTGATGACAATGCCATCGACTGGTGAGCGAATCGCCGTGCGCTCGAGATCGACACGCGCTTGGGCTAATACCGCATCACGCTGTTTAACGACTGCAGCAGCACTACCTGCATTCGCGCGGGCGACTTCAACCTGCGCTTGCGCCGACTTGACTTGCTCGGCCAGAGAATTCATGGCGGCACGCGCCTTATCAACTTCAGCTATGGATATGAATTTTTTTTCTGCTAACTGTTCTTTACGCTCAAAATCACGACGTGCATCTGCCAGACTGACTTCGATTTGCGATTGGAAAGCACGCTGAGCGGCAATATTGGCTTGTTGAGTCGCTACTTGAGCGCGAGCCGCATCTACATCAGCTTGCGCTTGCCTGACACGGTATTCAAAACTTTCTGGATCGATACGAGCGATTAATTGATTTTTCTTAACCAAGCTATTGAAATCAACCAGCACCTCTTTCAACTGCCCCGATACCTGCGAGCCCACCTGGACAGATATAACCGGCTGCAAAGTACCTGTAGCAGCAACACTCGCGACCAGCCGACCTTTTTCTATGGTCGCCGTACGGTACTGTGGAACATCTGACTTCTTCCACCAAAACAGATACCCAGCACTCACCACCACCAGCGTCAGGAGCAATACCAACCAGATCCAGTACCGTTTAAACCAGCTCATGTCCACCGCCATTTAATTAAATTACGGCGATTTTACTTGGAATGGTCTGGGTACATCTTAAAGTTGGCCGGACTACATAAAAAAGCCCGCAAACTCTAAGAGATTGCGGGCGGGAGCCTACAAAATCAGCTGACTAAATGCGTTTTATCATTAACTCTCTTCCGTTTTTTCTGAACTCGCATTGTCCGCATCACTATCTGATTCAGTAACAATTTCAGACTCAGAACTGGGTTCAGTTTTTTCAGATTCAACATCCTTAGCTACTGGATTCACACCAACGCTAGCAACAGGAGGTGTGCGACTGTCTTTTGGCGGCTGGGTGCTGGCCGTTGAAGCTGCAGTGCCAACTATTGAAGTGGGTGCTGCATTAGCCGTAGCTAGCGCATTAATAGCTTCTAAATTTTTTCTCTCGCTCCATGATAGAAAGTACAGAAACGCCGGTTTGTCTTCATTTACAGAAGCTTGGGATTGTTTCGTTTGATTGAAGGGTAGATCATAAAAATAATTTACATAGTCACGACAAGCAGCAATCGGATTCCCTAAGAATTTTTCGTAGTCAATCGAGCTTAATTCCAAAATACTTTTATTGAATGCATTATTAAAATCCTCCGAAATGTCATGGATGTTTGCCAATTCTAAAAATTTATTTAAGAAATCAATTCTTCTTTCAGCAGAGATTTCATTTTCCCGAACAAGATTTAATTCCACCGCCGAACTTGGTAGTGTGCGACTGTCTTGCGGAGGCTGAGTGCTGGCTGTTGTAGTGGGAAGGATAGTCGCTTGCTGCTCATCTTCCGCAACCGGATTGGCTGGAAATTCCAAATTTAACCGAGGTGATGCCACTACAGACCCCGCATCAGAAGTAGGCTTGGATGAGGCCTCCATACTATCCTTCAGACCTTTTATGCTATCAACGTGTATGTTTTTTAGAGAATCAATTAACTGCTTTTTTTCATCAGCGAGTCTATTGCGATCCGCTCTTGGTGATATTGCGACGAGGCTTGAATACCATTTTTCCACATAAGCAAGACCAGAGGCAATTGGGGCAGCTTCAAATTTCACATACTCTGCCACGCTTAATTCTAAAATGTAGTTTGTAAATGACTTACGAAAATCATTCGACAATTTATAGGTGTCTGTGTAAAAAAAGAAATCACCTAAAACCTGCTTTCTTCTATCTTCAGAAATTTCATTTTTCTGTACTAATGACTGAATTTCCGTATTTTTTTCAGTGAGATTTTTACCTCGTTGGCTTAGGGCGATTTCAGTGTCAGCTTTTACATAGCTCTTAACTTTTTCAGCTGCCAGCGCAATAGCATCAATATCTTGCTGCTTAATATCTGCAAGAGCAGTACGTATGAATTTTTCGGCAGCCTGTCTTTCTTTATTTAAGACACCCACATAGAATTTACCCAGATATCGCGTACAAAGCTGCACAGGGTCTTTTACAAATTTCTCATACGCTCTGTTAGACATTTCGTTCACCACATGTGTTTGAAAGGCCTTAAAAAACTCAGGCGAAATTTTTGCTAAATTCGCTAATTTACTAAAATCTCTAACAAATTTTTGTCGCTGAAACACACTTTGTTTTTGTTCAATTTCGCGTGTTTTCACAACTTCTACTTTTTCGCGCATTCGTGGTGATAAAGTAGCAGATTCATCACTGACCGTATTACTGCTGTTTGCCTGTGGCGCTTTTGTGGACTGCAAGGTTTTTGATTTCATCAACTGACGGCGTCCTGAAAGATTTTCTTTCGGCGCTTTGCTGACAAGATCTTTTCGTCCACCTAATACATTGATATATCCTCGCATCTTTGTATCGAAGGTATCAGCCACCAAATCTTTTCGACTCAGCATGATATCGATAATGAATTTATCAGCTCTATGTGAAAAATACGAGTTCACATACGAGGAAAATTTTGCTTGGTCAATTCTCTTGGCCTCACCGAAAGTTTGCAATTTCTCGCCCCAAGCAATCATTAAGCCCCGCGTTGATATAAATGCCACCAGTGCCTCTGACCGCAGGCGCTTAATTTCTTTCATATCGGTACTCTGGATATTTTTTGCCCATTGAACAACTGCATCATCTATACCCAACAGCAGCGATTTCCAGACATCGGGAAGTTGAGAACTCGTCAAATTTTCATTTTTTCCACAAACCCACGTTGTCAATGGCCGTATCACTGGATCCATGAGGTTTTTTATTTTTTCAGACTCCTGCATTTGTTTAGGACGCATACCTTTAGCGGCCGATTCCATCGCTGAGCTAACTGGCAGGTAATTTCGCTCTAGGGTTTTTCTTAGTTCATTACATTCTGGCGTGCTAAATGCTCCCACGGCCATTGGCTCGAGAAATGTTTGAATCAAATTAATAGAATCGTAGGTCCGACCATTGCTAGCCGCGAAGTTCGAAACTTGCAATCCTCCTCGCAAAAATGGCGTGCCTTGATCAAATGAAGATAAATTTTTTTTAAAACCTCCCGTCTGCACTTCCACCAGTAAATACCCTAAGTCGGCTGGGTCGATCTTGCCATTGACTAGCGCGGAATCGAGAATGCTCTTAGCGCGTGTCGTTAATTGTGAAGCTGGAAAGCCATTAGCATTACTCGGTGCTGATGTAGCACTGCGTGCACTCATTGGAACGTTGCTAGTTGAAACCGACGGAGTCTGTGAGCTAGCTGTCTTTGGAACAGGTGGCAGCGACCGTGTCGGTGGTGCAGACGATTGTGCAGACGAGGAAGCTTGACCTTGCGTATTGGCGTTTGGCGTCAATGCGCTGCTACTAGAATTCGCCGGAGTTGAATCGCCTGTGCGCGGTGACATTGTCCGGTGCGAGCCGAGACCGCTCAGTGAGTCCGGACTCACCGGAGGGCGACTTTTCAGCGTGGCAGTTCCAGATCCGCCCAGTTTCAGAGATGGAACGTTCACTTTGCGGGTGCTGGAAGCCGCTTTGCCCTTAGGCGCCGTGTCCGCTTGTTTACCTGAGGATTTTTGTTCATCGCCTTGCGATGATTTTTCTTTGGGTTGATCTTGTTTTTGAGCGGATTGCTCATCCGAACCTTGCCCGTGTTTGGTCCAATCGTCTTTAGAAAACCCCGTATCGCCATAAGGCTGCGGCTGTTTTGCATCTGTTTTTTGATTCAGTTGCGGGGAAGGAGATTTGGTGGCTTGGTCGGTAGCCTTATCATCCTTTTTAGGCTGGAGATCAGTAGCTTGTTGATTAAGTGCTAGGTTATTGCTGGAATTTTCTCTGCTAATCGGGGGACGACTCATGATTGGCCTCGTAATGGACGGATAGGTTCTTGGTTTAAATAACTAACTGACAAGACTCCGTAACCCATTAATTTGGTCGGTTCCTTCATTCTCCTTTATTCGTCTATCAGATTACTAATTCGTTAATCGCAAGGCTTAGCTTGACTAACCTGGGACGCGGAACCTATATTACTGACCGACCGGTTAGTAATTCATTACCCCACCATGCCTCTCGCTGAAATCAAGACCAAACCCCGCTGGGAACGACGCAAAGACGCGCGGCCGCAAGAATTGCTGGCTGCAGCGCTGGATCTGTTCGTTGAACGTGGTTACGCCGCGACCCGACTGGATGACGTGGCGGCACGCGCTGGCGTATCAAAAGGCACGCTCTACCTTTATTTCGAGAACAAAGAAGAATTATTCAAAGAAGTAGTAAGAGCCAATCTGGTATCCGCGTTGGCTGAGGCAGAAGAATATGTCAGCCACTACACGGGCAAAAGTCGCGATCTTTTACGCGGATTTATTTTGCGTTGGTGGAAGCATGTGGGTGAAACCAAGCTCTCAGGTATTTCAAAATTAATGCTGGCAGAGTCAGGTAATTTTCCTGACGTGGCGCGCTTTTATCATGAAGAAGTCATTCAACGCAGTAATGCATTAATCATTGGTCTTCTGGAACGCGGTATTGCGCGCGGCGAATTCAGGCCAATCGATACCGTTAACGCCAATCTGGTGATTGTGGCGCCGGTAGTGATGCTAATGATGTGGAAGCATTCCTTTCACTCCTGCCGCTTAGAGCCGATTTCTGCACCGGATTATCTGGATTGTTTTCTTGATTTGTTATTGAACGGCCTGCAATCAACGGCCGACTCGGCTCCTGTTACTCAATCGCTTAATTAATAATGTCTAAACGTATGCGACGTCGAATTATTCTTCTATTGATTTTGATGATCATCATCGCTGGTGGCGTGGCTTGGGTACTAAAACAAAAGTCCGCCGTCAAACCTGCACCGGTCGCCGCTGCAACTACAGTGGCTACGCCTACTTTAGAGTTCTTGCCTTCGGAAATTTTTACAGCTAAGCCACTGGACATTCAACAAACGCTTTCGCTCTCGGGAGCGCTGCGTGCAGTTGATCTATCTAGCGTGAAAGCGCGTGTCTCAGCGGAGGTACGCGAGATTTCTGTACGCGAAGGCGATACAGTTCGCGCTGGACAAATCGTCGCCAAAATGGATGTCACTGAATTTCAGGCGCGCGTTGATCAGGCGCGCGGTACGCTGAATGCTGCACGTGCTCAGCTTGACATAGCAACTAAAAATCGCGATAACAATCGGGCCTTGGTTGAAAAAGGCTTCATCTCTAAAAATGCGTTTGATAACTCGGCCAGCCAATACGCCACCGCAGAAGCTAATGTTGAAGCTGCCAAAGGCGCGCTCGACGTAGTACAAAAATTAGTCAACGACACAGTCATTCGATCACCGATTGCTGGCGTAGTCGCGATGCGCTATGTGCAAGCTGGTGAAAAAGTATCGGCTGATAATAAATTGCTCGATATCGTTAATCTACAAAAAATGGAACTTGAAGCGGCTGTTCCTACCAATGACATTATTAATGTCGCTATCGGTCAACGCGTCACACTGCGGATAGAAGGTTTACCTCAAACGATAGAAGGTAAGGTCGTACGCATTAATCCAGCGACGCAATCCGGTTCGCGCTCGGTATTGGTGTATGTACAAATCGCCAATCCACAAAACCAACTACGCTCTGGCATGTTCGCTGAGGCGCAACTCATTCTTAAAACAAAAACTGGCGTGTTAGCGCTACCGCAGAATGCGATACGCAAAGATGGTAACGGTGCCTATGTGTATGTAATTGAAGCCAATACCTTAGCCCGCAAAGCAGTCACTGTTGGTATGAGCGGTCGTAGTGGCGACGACTACATGACTGAAGTCTTATCGGGCATTGATTTTGGCGCTCAGGTTATTCGTACCGATATGGGCAGCCTACAGCCTGGTACCCACGTGCGCATCAACGCCCCAAGTAAATAAAAGGTTCGGATCCATGTGGTTCACTCGCATCAGTATTGGTAACCCCGTTCTCGCCACCATGATGATGGTGGCGTTTGTGGTGCTCGGCCTGTTTTCTTATCAACGCTTACGAGTCGATCAGTTTCCTGATGTGACCTTTCCTATTGTGGTGGTGCAAACAGAGTATCCCGGTGCTGCGCCCGAAACCGTTGAGAGCGATATCACACGCAAAGTCGAAGAGGCGGTAAATACCATTAACGGTATCAATAGCCTGACGTCACGCTCTTACGAAGGCCAGTCCATCGTCATCATTGAATTTGCGCTAACAATCGATCCTGCTCAAGCCGCACAAGACGTACGCGAAAAAGTCGCATTGATTAAAGCGGCCTTTCGCAGGGAAGTGAAAGAACCTCGTGTAACGCGCTTTGATCCGGCAGACCGACCGATATTCTCGGTCGCCGTGACGAACGATGCAGAAAAAAGTCGCTACACCATACGGGAGTTGACTACGATCGCTGATCAGCTAGTTAAAAAACGTCTGGAAAATGTACGTGGCGTAGGGTCAATATCCCTCGTTGGTGGCGTTAAACGTGAAATTCAAATTTACGTTAAGCCCGCTGAGATGCAAGCATTAAATATCAGCATAGAGCAGGTGCTGAATGCGGTTCGTAATGAAAATCAAGAGTTACCTGCTGGTGCCGTACGTGCGCTGGCGAATGAACAAATGGTTCAGGTTCAGGGTCGCCTGAAACGCCCGGAAGATTTCGAGCGCATCGTGGTGGCTAAACGCGGTGGGAATCCTGTCTTACTCGGGCAAATCGCTCGCGTGGTCGATAGTCAGCAAGAGCAAGAAAGTTTGGCGATGTTTAATGGTCAGCGCACCTTAGCGCTGGATATCATTAAAGCGCAAGGACAAAATACGATTGAAGTCGCCGATGGCTTGAAAAAAGTAATTAAAGAGCTACAGCCCACTTTAGATGCTCTCCACCCCGGCGTAAAGATTGAAGTTATCAAAGATGGATCACGACAGATACGGGTAGGCGTTGAGAATGTACGCCGCACATTAATCGAAGGCGCTCTGCTTACCATCCTGATCGTATTTTTATTTTTGAATTCATGGCGATCGACTGTCATCACAGGTTTAACGTTGCCGGTCTCATTAATAGGCACATTTTTATTTATGGATATGTTTGGCTTCACCATCAATATGATTACGCTAATGGCGCTGTCATTGTGTGTTGGTTTGCTGATTGATGATGCGATTGTGGTGCGTGAAAATATTGTGCGCCATGCAGGCATGAAGGTGAATGGGCGCTTTAAGCAACCACGCGAAGCGGCATTAGAAGGTACCCATGAAATTGGTTTGGCTGTACTTGCCACCACGTTTTCTATTGTTGCGGTGTTTATACCGGTGGGATTCATGGGTGGCATCATTGGTCGCTTCTTCCATCAGTTTGGTATTACCGTGGCAGCGGCTGTGCTGATCTCGATGTTCGTATCATTTACGCTGGATCCCATGTTGTCTTCGATATGGCATGACCCCGAAGTACATGGACAGCATGGTCCGCGACAAGGATGGTATGCGAACACTATCGGCCGCGTGCTCGAGCAGTTCGATAAATTAGTGCAATGGTTTTCTCGCATGTATCAAGTCGCTTTGACGTGGTCACTCAAACATCGCATAGCGACACTGATCTTGGCGATCGCAACATTTTTCGCTGGGCTGGCGATACCTGCCTCGGGATTAATCGGTAGTGAGTTTGTGCCACAAGCCGATTATTCCGAAACGGGGGTGATCTTTTATACGCCGGTGGGATCATCGCTGGAATTCACCGAAAGCAAAGCACGCCAAGTCGAAAAGGCGTTACGCGATTTACCTGAAGTACGTGATCTCTACACGACCATTAATACCGGCACCTTGCAAGGTAAAAATTATGCGACGGTGTATGCACGACTCGTGCCGCGCAGCGAGCGTCAACGCACCACCAAACAATTAAATCAGCCTTTACGTGAACAGCTTCTGAAAATTCCTGGCATCACGGTGACACACGTTGGAACACTTGATGGCGTGGGTGGCGATAACAAACAATTACGTTTATCTATACTCGGACCGGATCTCAAGCAATTGGCAAAAATTTCGGATGAAGTGAAATCCAAAATGGCTGCTATGCAAGGCGTGGTAGATCTGGATTCAAATTTAAAACCGAATAAGCCCAGCATCTGGATAGAACCGCACAGAGAAGCAGCGGCTGATTTAGGTATTGGTGTTGCGCAGATTGGTAATGCGCTACGTCCATTACTCGCCGGAGACCCGGTGGTCGGCTGGCGTGCTCCCGATGATGAAACCTATGATGTGACTGTCCGATTGGCACCTTCAGAGCGCACTAACATTGCTGATCTCTCGCGCCTGATGTTAGCCAGTACACAAATGAATAGTGATGGCACCCCAATGATGGTGCCCTTGCGTCAAGTCGCTAGTATTACACCGGCCTCGGGTGCCAACCAGATCAATCGTCGCGATCTCAATCGCGAAGTGGAATTATCTGCCAATGTGGTGGGACGTTCAGCGGGTCAAGTAAGCGCTGAAGTGAAGAAAGTTTTAGAGGGAATGAACTGGCAACCGGGGTATCGCTTTCAAGTAGGTGGCGCAACCAAAAACATGCAGGAATCGTTTGGTTATGCGCTGTCGGCGCTGTTATTGGCGATCATTTTCATTTATATGATTTTAGCTTCGCAGTTCGCTAGCTTCTTGCAACCGATCGCCATCATGTCGGCGCTACCACTGACCTTGATTGGCGTCTTCCTTTCACTCATGTTTTTCCGTTCGACCTTGAATTTATTTTCTATCATCGGCTTTGTGATGCTAATGGGCTTGGTCACCAAGAACGCTATCTTGCTGGTTGATTTTGCCAATCAAGCGCGCAAAGAAGGCATGGAACGTAACGCTGCCCTGCTTGAAGCCGCTCATGTGCGTCTGCGCCCGATTTTGATGACCACCTTAGCGATGGTGTTTGGCATGGTGCCGCTAGCGCTAGGCTTAGCAGAAGGTTCTGAGCAGCGGGCGCCGATGGGTCAGGCAGTGATTGGTGGAATTATCACTTCATCCATTCTGACCTTAGTGGTGGTTCCGGTGATTTACACGTGGCTCGATGATTTCGCTGTGTGGGCGCGTGCGCGCTTCTTGCCTGCCCGAGAAGATATCTAAATGCTCAGTTTTTCTATACTTGATTTAATAGCAAAAAATAATTACTCCGTTTGATAAAATGTCGCTCTTTCTCCGCTAACCCCATTGATGAAATTTAGCCTGACAGCCATGAACTTTGAACAAGCCCGCGTAAACATGATAGAGCAGCAAATTCGTACCTGGGATGTACTCAATCAACAGGTCTTACAAACGCTGGTGGCGGTACGTCGTGAAGCCTTCGTCCCGACGGCTTATCAATCGCTGACTTTTTTTGATACTGAAATCCCCCTACCCGGCGGCGAAAATATGCTGTCACCAAAAATGGAAGCACGCTTACTGCAAGAAGCAGCTATCGGTGATGATGAATCCGTGCTGGAGATAGGCGCAGGATCGGGTTACATGGCAGCCTTGCTTGCGCATCATGCGCGACACGTGACTACGGTTGAGATTCTTCCTGAACTTAAACAACTGGCAGAAAAAAATCTAGCAAACTACGGTATCGCTAACGTCAACGTTGAACTCGGTGATGGTGCACACGGATGGGCGGGTGCAGGTCATCGCGCTGCGCCCTGGGATGTGATTGTTATTTCTGGCGCGCTACCCGTATTGCCAAACGTTTTTCTTGAGCAGCTACGTGTTGGCGGGCGTTTACTTGCTGTAATCGGTGAAGCACCAGCGATGTCGGCTTGTCTAGTTACGCGCACTAAAGAAGATGCGTGGGATAAGCGCACGTTATTTGAAACCTGCATTACGCGTTTGCATAATGCTGAAACGCCTTCCGCGTTTCATTTTTGATTGCGGCTAATCACTATGAATCACATGTCAGCTCCCGAACTGGCTCACTGGTTGACAGATTCTGAACGCAAAGCACCGCTATTGCTTGATGTGCGTGAGCCATGGGAATTCGACACCTGTCACATTCCTGGCTCAGTGTTGATGCCTATGTCTAGCATACCGGCCAGACAAGAAGAGCTCGATCCGGAACTAGCCATCGTTTGTATTTGTCATCATGGCGCTCGTAGTATGCAAGTAGCTGCATTTTTAGAGCGCGCAGGTTTTAGTGATGTGACTAACCTGACGGGCGGCGTACACGGTTGGGCTATGCAAGTCGATTCCAACATGCCCACGTATTAAAGCCAGACCAAAATTCACGGGAAAAGAAAATGCAACGAACTCAATTAGCTTCATTGATTGCCGGTATATGTTTGGTTATCGATGCTCAAGCCATGACGCTGCTCGAAGCGTTCAATGCAGCACAAGCCTACGACAGCCAGCTCGCGAGTGCGCGTGGTACACGTGATGCGGCGCGTGAAAAGTCGACGCAAGGATTTGCAGGGTTGCTGCCCACCGTGTCGGCAACGGCGAATATAAATCGCATTAACACTCATCTCACGACCACCGGTATTGATCGCACTATTGATTACACCCAAGAGGTCTATCAGCTGCAGCTAAGGCAACCAATCTACAATCGTAATAATTTTGATGTCTACGAACAAAGCAAGCTGCAAGTAAATGCGGGCGAAATTCAATTTGAACAAGCCAGAAATGATCTGGCTCTGCGCGTTGCCCAAGCCTACTTTGATGTACTCGCGGCACAAGATTTGATTTCTTTCATAGGCGCGCAAAAAACAGCGATTACGGAACAGCTTGAATCAGCCAAACGTAATTTTGAAGTCGGTACGGCTACCATCACCGATACCCATGAGGCGCAGGCTCGCTTTGATTTGGCGCTGGCACAAGAAATCGCTGCGCAAAATGATCTCGAAGTAAAGCGTAATGCGTTCGCAGCAATTACTGGCCAAGTACCTCCAGAACTCCGTAGTTTGCGTTCGGGTGTAAAGCTTTCTAGCCCACAGCCCTCCAGCATGGAACAGTGGGTGCAAAGTGCCGAGACGGGCAATTTCAACGTGATCGTTCAAGGATTGTTAACAGATATCGCCAAACTAGAAATCAGCCGTAATCGCTCTGGCCACTTACCTACGCTTGATGGGGTGGCAACGCAAAGTCAACGTAAAGATCTTACGTTCACTAGCCCCACCACGAACACCACCACGGCGGTGGGATTTCAGTTAACGATTCCTTTATTTGCTGGCTTTTCCACTACTAGCAAAATCCGCGAAGCGATCGCTCTGGAAAATCAAGCGAGAGCTAATCTGGATACGGCAAAACGCACCGCGATGCAAAGTGCTCGCGCAGCCTTTCTAGGTGTTCAAAGTGGATTATCACAAATACGTGCGCTCGAAGCGGCCGAAATCTCGAGTAACTCTGCACTGGAATCGAACAAACTAGGCTACGACGTCGGCGTGCGAATCAATATCGATGTACTGAATGCACAACAGCAGTTGTACTCAACCCGTCGTGATCTAGCCAAAGCGCGTTACGACACGCTGGTTAATGGATTGCGCTTGAAAGCAGCCGCCGGCTCATTGGGCGAAGTCGATTTGGCTGAATTGAATGCCTTACTCGACTTACGTTGATTGACCTTTGCAAAACAAGCACTTAAACAATTCAAAAGCGTGTGTTTCACACCAGGTTATTTTGCCCCGTCAGCCCTGAAAACGCGGCTTAGCCTTCGTATAAATCGCTATACTGGGCACTGATAAAAAGAACGGTCATGCAGATCTCATTTGCATGACCGTCACTCACTCAGGAGAGGGACTTTGTGGCTTGAAGTCCTAACAACATCTCCGAGTTTTCATTTTGTAATTCTTTAATGATCATCAGCGTTCGGCAGATGGCATTTTTTGATTGGCTTGACAACATGAACCTAACGTCGCGCGCATTTGTTCCCTCCGCCCTTCTAATTTTGCTGCTGAGTGCTTGCGGCGACAAAAAAGCAGCAGCACCTGCTGCAGCAGGTGCGCCGCCGCCCGCCAATGTCGGCGTGATAACAATCGCACCAGAAGACGTCGCTAACACCACTGAATTACCAGGTCGAATTGAAGCGGTTCGCAATGCAGAAGTACGCGCCCGTGTCGGTGGCATTGTGCAAAAGCGCTTGTTTGGCGAAGGTAGTGAAGTACGCGCAGGCGCCGTGCTGTATCAGATTGATTCGGCGCCATTTCAAGCGGCCTACAACAGCGCCGAAGCAGCACTCGCTCGCGCAGATGCAAATTTGGGACAAGCCACAACGCGCTTGAATCGCTATCGCAGTCTGGTTGAGAGCAACGCTATTAGCAAGCAAGAATTTGATGATGCGCAGAGCGCACAAAAACTGGCAGCTGCTGATGTCGCTGCGGCTAAAGCGGTATTAGACACTGCACGTTTGAATCTTTCTTTCTCCACGATCACAGCTCCGATCGCTGGACGCATAGGCCGCACGCTAGTGACTGAAGGTGCACTGGTTACCGCTAACGACACCACAGCCCTCGCAGTGATACAGCAGCTCGATCCGATTTATGTGACGCTGACTCAATCGAGTGTTGAACTCTCTCAGCTGCGTGAAAAAATTGCTCAATCAGGTCAGCGCGGGACTAAAGTCAAATTAACCTTATTGACTGAAGATGGAAAACCGTATGCGCACACTGGTCAGTTTCTGTTTTCCGAAACCACGGTTGATCCTTCATCGAGTTCAGTCATTTTACGTGCGCAATTTCCTAATCCTGAACGCTCACTCCTACCCGGTATGTATGTACGTGTTCAGCTTGAGCAAGGTGTGCGTGCCGGCACCATCACCGTGCCTCAACAAGCCGTTATGCGCACCGCTGATGGATCGATCGTGATGAGCGTCGATGCTGAAGGTAAGGTCACGCCTAAGCCGGTAAAAACTGGCGGCGTCTATGGCACACGCTGGATCATTACCTCAGGCCTGAATGCGGGTGATCAGATCATTGTTGAGGGACTGCAAAAAGCCAAACCAGGCGCGACTGTCAAAGCGAATCCTTGGCAGCCTGCTGGAGCTACTGGAGCAGCCGGATCTGCAGCTCCGAATGGATCAGGTTCGCCTGCCGCTGCAGCACCCGAAAAGAAATAAGGACGCTTCACCATGGCAAAGTTCTTTATCGATCGCCCGGTCTTTGCCTGGGTCATCGCATTGTTCATCCTGCTTGCAGGATTGTTGGCGATTCCTAATCTGCCTGTTTCACAATACCCGCAGATTGCACCGCCCACCATCATTGTTAATTCCACCTACCCGGGTGCCTCTGCTCAAACGGTTGATGAAAGTGTCACCAGCCTCATTGAGCAAGAGATGAACGGTGCGGAAAACATGCTCTACATAGAATCGCAGAGCCAAGCTGATGGTCAATCATCCGTCAATGTGACATTCCGTAATGGCACCAACCCTGAGTTGGCAGCCGTCGATGTTCAAAATCGCCTGAAGCGGATTGAAGCGCGTCTGCCGCAAGCTGTAGTTCAGCAAGGGGTGACTGTTACCCGCGCGCGCAGTAATTTGCTGCTGTTCGTAACGTTGATCTCTACTGAGGGTAAACAATCGTCTGTTGCGTTAGGCGATTATCTTGCGCGTAACGTGATCAACGAAATCAAACGCATTCCTGGTGTGGGCGTGGCGCAGTTATTCGGTACCGAACGTGCGATGCGTATTTGGGCCGATCCCGACAAACTACTCGGATATAAACTCACCCCCGCTGATGTCGTGAACGCTATACGCGCACAGAATGCACAATTTTCAGCCGGTATTTTGGGTGATCTTCCCGCACCTAGTTCGCAACGCATTGCCACCTCGATTGTCGTCACTGGTCAGCTATCAACGACAGAAGAATTTGGCAACATCGTACTGCGTGCCACGCCCGGTGGTGCCACAGTTCGCATTCGCGATATCGGTCGCGTTGAAGTTGCTGGTCAATCGTACGGATTCTCGGCGCGCCTAAACGGTAAAGATATTGCGGCGGTCGGCGTACAACTCACCCCCACGGCTAATGCACTTGAAACTGCCAAGCTTGTGCGCGCAAAAATGGTCGAGCTGAAAAAATATTTTCCGCTCGGTGTGGATTACGTCATCCCCTACGACACTTCATTGTTTGTTCAGATTTCAATTGAAGAAGTTATCAAGACGCTGTTCGAAGCCGTGTTGCTCGTGTTTTTAGTCATGCTGCTGTTTCTACAAAGCCTGCGCTACACACTGATTCCGGCGATTGTGGTTCCAGTCTCGCTGATGGGTACGTTTGCCACTATGTCCTTGTTCGGCTATTCAATCAATGTGCTGACTATGTTTGGTATGGTGCTGGCGATTGGTATTTTGGTTGATGATGCGATTGTGGTGGTTGAAAACGTCGAGCGCATCATGAGCGAGGAAGGTTTGTCGCCGCGAGACGCCACCATCAAAGCGATGTCTCAAATTACCGGTGCAATTGTTGGTATTACAGCTGTGTTGATCGCCGTATTTGTACCGATGGCTTTCTTCACCGGCTCAGTCGGTGCGATTTACCGCCAGTTTTCTATGTCTATGGTTTCGGCCATGGTGTTCTCCGCCATCATGGCGCTGACACTCACACCAGCCTTATGTGCAACGGTTCTCAAACCGATTGATCCTGAGCACCACGAACGTAAAGGATTTTTTGGTGCGTTCAACCGACTCTTTAAACGAACTACCGATAGCTACCAAAGTGGCGTGGCAAAAATGCTCAAAACGACATTGCGCTATATGGTTTTGTATGGCGTGATCATCGCTGCAGTGGTGTGGATGGCAATACGGATGCCGACTTCGTTTTTGCCAGCAGAAGATCAAGGCTATTTGCTTGCGAACGTACAGTTGCCGCCCGGCGCGAGCACCGGTCGAACACTCAACGTTATGGAACAAGCGGAAGCCTATTTCAGCAAACAACCCGGTGTCCAAGCGGTCGTCTCGGTGCTTGGTTTCAGCTTCTCGGGTAATGGTCAGAATGGTGGCTTGTTGTTCGTTCCACTCAACGACTGGAAAGAACGCACCACGCCCGAACTGAGTTCTCAAAGTATCGCCACCAAAGCGTTATCGCTGATGGGCACGATACGCGATGCGATTGTGTTCACAGTTAATCCACCCGCGATTCGTGAATTAGGGAATGCGACGGGCTTTTCACTACGGCTGCAAGATCGTGCTGGACTGGGACATGATGCCTTGCTAGCAGCACGTAACCAATTGCTAGGGATGCTTTCAAAAAGTACGGTGATCAAAGGTGCTCGACCTGAAGGTATGGAAGACTCTCCCCAGCTCAAGCTGGAAATCGATCGTGATAAGGCGAATGCACTAGGAATTTCTCTTGCCGATATCAATACCAGCTTATCCGGTACGTTTG
>JBEGSP010000102.1:0-3551 GCA_041179845.1 Pseudomonadota bacterium | reverse complement strand
TTGAAAAATCGCTAGACCCAGAAACTATTTAATTCAATTTAACTTAACCGACCCCATCAGGATCCATCATGAGTGAAACTACCGAAGACCAGGACCAGGATCAGGCCGAAGACAACGAGATTGTTGAAGAAGCCGTGAATCACCATATTAACCCCGACGTGTTGCAAAACATTTCGGTCGCTATCAAGGTGGAAGTTGGTCGCACAAAAATGAAAATTCGCGATCTGCTGCGCTTAACGCAAGGCAGTGTCGTGGAACTCGAACGTATCGCCGGCGAACCGCTTGATCTATTGGTCAACGATACCGTTGTAGCGCAAGGTGAAGTTGTACTCGTCAATGACCGTTACGGCATTCGCCTAACACGTGTCGTTCCTGCTTCTGAACGCATGCGCAACATCTAAAACAGAGACATCATGCACGCCACTGATTGGTTATCTTTCATCGTCAGCTTTGCTGTCGTCCTAGCCCTTCTGGGAGTGGTGTTGTATGCGCTCAAGAAGATGCAAAGCGGTAGCTTGCTCGGTATGGGTCAGCGCCGTATTCGTATTCTCGACACGGTATCGATCGGTCCACGTCAGAAAATTATTTTACTGCGTGTGAAAGATGAAGATATTTTGGTCGGCGTCACCGTCCAACAAATTAATACCCTCGCCGGCTTTCCGCTGACTGAGGAAGAAATCGCAGCCGATCATGTATCGCCACCAGCATCTACCGAGCCTAGTGCTCCGCTGGCTAAGCGCTTTGCTGATCTGTTGAATGCTGCCAAACAAAACAAGGATAGGGGCTGATTATGTGGCGCCGTGTCCTGATTACCCTGCTCTTACTGCTAAGTGCAACGCTGTTGCCTGAAACAGTATTCGCACAAGGTATGCCGATCGTGAATGTAGTCACCGGAAAAGGTGGCGCGACATCGTACAGCTTGACCCTGCAATTGCTGGGTTTGATGACCGTACTAACCTTGTTGCCATCGATGCTGTTGATGATGACTTCGTTTGTTCGCATCATTATCGTGTTCTCCATTTTGCGTCAGGCGCTGGGTACAGGCCAGACTCCACCGAATCAAGTACTCGCTGGTTTGGCGTTGTTTCTTACGCTCTTCATCATGCAGCCTGTGATGACGGATGTGTACCAAAACGCCATCCTGCCCTATATGAATTCTGGTTTGCCGTTTGAAGAAGCGTTGGCTGCTGCAGAAGCGCCGATACGCGGCTTTATGCTGGCTCAAACCCGCGAAGAAGATATTGCGATGTTTATGGAAATTTCGCGCGCCAAAGGCGAATTGACTGGTCCAGAATCAGTGCCATTCACAACGCTGGTACCAGCCTTCATGACATCTGAATTAAAAAGTGCTTTCACGATTGGTTTTCTGATCTATATACCGTTTGTAGTGATTGATCTGATCGTCTCTTCAGTGCTGATGTCGATGGGTATGATGATGCTCTCACCCATGATGATTTCTATGCCGTTTAAATTAATGCTGTTTGTTCTGGTCGATGGCTGGAGCATGTTAATGGGCTCGCTCGCGTCTAGTTTCGCGATGCCTTAAATATACAAAGAATAAAAGGACACAATCATGGAAGTCGCAACCGTTGTTGATTTAGGCCGTAGCGCACTCTGGGCCATCGTACTGATCTCGTCACCTCTGCTACTCGTAGCGCTGGCTGTAGGTTTGTTCATCGGCGTTATCCAAGCCGCCACCTCTATCAATGAAGCGACCTTGTCGTTTATTCCAAAGCTGGCTGCAATGGGCGCTACTTTAGCTATTTTTGGTAGCTGGCAGCTAGTCATGTTGGTGGATTACACCAAAGACATTTACAAGCGCATCCCTGCGCTGTTTTCTTAATTCATAAGGAGCGTTCGGAGCGACGCTATGACACTACTAGCATCCGAAATCGTCGAACGCTTTTATATGTTCCTGTGGCCGATGCTACGCATCTCGGCCTTGCTGGTGACGGCTCCTTTGTTTTCGTTGGATGCCCTGACCTTACCGATTCGCATCATGCTAGCGCTAGTCGTAACGATTCTGATCTACCCGCTAGTGAATTGGCCTGTGATTGATCCGGTGACTGCAAACGGTATCTTGCAAATCGTGAATCAATTATTCATCGGTGCCATGATGGGCCTGATGCTACAAGTCGCCACGGGTGCACTAACTATCGCCGGTCAAACTATTTCATCTTCCATGGGCTTGTCGATGGCTACGTTGATTGACCCCAATGTCGGTAACGTTCCCGTCATCGCTCAATTTATCGTGATCGTCTCGACGCTGGTATTTTTAGGTTTTGGTGGTCACATCATTATGATTTCGATGGTGCTTGATAGTTTCACCGCTGTCCCCATTGGACAAAGCATTCTAGGACAAGTCGCCTTCGGCAAAGTAGTCGCCTGGAGCAGCATGATTTTCTTAGGCGGTGTTTTGATCGCCCTACCGGTCATGGTGTCGCTCTTATTTATCAATATCGGCATGGGCGTGATAACGCGCGCTGCGCCTAGTCTGAATATTTTTTCCGTTGGTCTACCCGCTTCTATCATTGCCGGTTTTTTTGTGCTGATACTGGCGATGGATAGCATTGTTGGCCGCATACAGTGGCTGTGGATGCAGGCGTTTAATCACGCCCGCGATCTCGTTGGCTTGGTGAATTGATATGTCAGAGAGCTCAGAAGAAAAAACCGAAGAACCCACCTCGCGGCGCCTGCAAAAGGCCCGCGAAGAAGGTCAGGTTGCTCGTTCACAGGAATTACCTGCGGCGGCTGTCACCATTGCTGCGCTGGCGATGATTCTCATTACCGGCAACATGCTGATGTCCAAACTCGCCGAAGCATTTTCGTCGGGATTTAATTTTGACCGTAAGCTCGTTCACTCATCGAATTTACTACCCGCGATTTTTGCTCAAGAACTCCTCGATAGCTTCTTGCTGATCGCCCCATTATTATTATTAACAGCCGCTGTTGCGATCGCCTCTTCAGGTGCCACCGGCGGTTTTCTATTTGAATTAGGCTCTGTCAAACCCAAGTTTTCTAAACTTAATCCATTGAGTGGCATTAAGCGCATGTTTGGCGTTAAAGCCGCTGTCGAATTGGGTAAAGCGCTATTGAAATTCACATTGGTCAGCGGCGTGGTTGCTTGGGTGTTGGTTGACAATGTCGGCACGCTCAATAAGATCGGTCGCATGGCACTCGAACCTGGCTTATTGATCGCTGGCGAGCTATTGACACGATCCGCCCTGATCATGGGCTGTGCACTCGCCGTGATTGCACTCATTGATGTTCCTTTTCAGCGCTGGCAGTTTAATAAACAAATGCGCATGACCAAACAGGAAATCAAAGATGAAATGAAAGACATGGAAGGTCGCCCTGAAATTAAGGCGCAAATCCGTCGCCGTCAACGCGAAATGTCGAATGCTCGAATGATGGATAGCGTCAAAAATGCCGACGTGGTGATCACCAACCCGGAACACTTTGCCGTTGCCCTTTCCTACGATCCGAATGGCGATACCGCACCAATATTGTTAGCCAAAGGCGCTGATGCCGTCGCTGCGCGTATTCGTGAA
>JBEGSP010000101.1:0-10649 GCA_041179845.1 Pseudomonadota bacterium | reverse complement strand
TGCCTGCTGCCACGAAACGATGGTGCTGGATTTCGGCAAGCTACTCGCACTGGGACCTACATTAGAAGTACTGAAAAAACCCGAGGTTCAGCAAGCTTATCTGGGTAACTTTGATGATCTGGAGGTGGCAGCATGAGTTCCAAAATCGCACCTGACAATTTACGTCCGGGTTGGCTCGAGGTCCGCGACCTGGTCATGGTTCGTGGTACCAAAAAAGCCGTCGAAGGTATCGAGCTTCGCATAGCACCGGGCAAAATCACCGCTCTCGCAGGTGCCAACGGCGCCGGTAAAACCAGCACTGTGTTGGGCATAGCCGGAGTGGTCGAACCTGTATTCGGTGAGATATGGCTGGATGGTCATGATCTGGTTGGTATGGAGCCCGATGAAATTCGACGCGCTGGTATAGGGACTGTACCCGAAGGGCATCAAGTGCTACGTGAATTAACTGTGCGCGACAACTTGTTAGTTGCCAGCGGCACCATGTCACGCGGTGAAACCCAAGCCTCGATTGAACGAGTGTTAGCACTCTTCCCAGAGTTAAAAGAAAAAATGCCACAAGCCGCCGGTGATCTATCAGGCGGTCAACAGCAAATGGTCGCCATCGCACAAGCATTAATGGTTGAACCACGCTTTCTGGTGATTGATGAATTGTCGTTTGGCTTAGCGCCGACCATCGTCGCGCGCTTGGTACCCATCATTCGCAAAATTGCCGATAGCGGTATTGGTGTGCTGCTGATTGAACAGTTCACCCAACTCGCACTCGCGCTTTCGCACCATGTGTATGTGATGTCACGCGGCCGAGTCTCGTATGACGGCGAGCCTGGCAAGTTACGTGACGACCCTGAGATCTTGCACCGAGCCTACTTCCCGGTTTCGGATGCTGAAGCTGTTGGACTTTAAAACTACAAACCCTCACACCGGAGACTTTGCATGGACACACGTGTCACCAAAAAGAAACTTGGCCTCAAGGAGCGCTACGCGGCGATGACCCGTGATCTGCACTGGGATACGACCTATCAGCCCATGGATAAGGTATTTCCCTATGATCGCTACGAAGGCATCATCGTGCATGATTGGGATAAGTGGGAAGATCCATTCCGTCTAACGATGGAAGCGTATTGGAAATATCAGGGCGAGAAAGAGCGCAAGTTGTATGCGGTCATCGAGACCTTCGCACAGAACCATGGCGAACTCGGTGTGACCGATGCCCGCTACATCAACGCTCTGAAATTATTCATTCAAGGCGTGACACCCCTCGAGTATTACGCTCATCGCGGCTTCGCTCATGCTGGTCGTCAGTTCACCGGTGCGGGTGCACGTGTGGCAGCGCAGATGCAGGCAGTTGATGAGTTGCGTCATTGCCAGACTGAGACACATGCTATCTCGCATTACAACAAGTACTACAACGGCATGCACAATGCGCCGCACTGGTTTGACAATGTCTGGTATCTGTCAGTACCTAAGAGTTTTTTTGAAGATGCTTACACCGGCGGTCCGTTCGAGTTTTTAACCGCCGTCAGCTTCTCATTCGAGTATGTGCTGACCAATTTATTGTTCGTGCCATTCATGTCGGGCGCAGCGCATAACGGTGATTTATCCACCGTCACCTTCGGCTTCTCAGCGCAGTCAGATGAATCACGTCACATGACGCTGGGCATTGAGTGCATCAAGTTCATGCTCGAGCAAGATCCGAAAAACGTACCTATCGTGCAGCGTTGGATGGACAAGTGGTTCTGGCGCGGCTATCGCCTGCTGTCTCTTGTGGCGATGATGCAGGACTACATGCTGCCCAAGCGCGTAATGAGTTGGAAAGAAGCGTGGGAAATGTATGCCGAAGAAAACGGCGGTGCATTGTTTGCTGATCTCGCGCGCTATGGCATACGCAAACCCAAAGGCTGGGAAATGGCCTGCGAAGGTAAAGACCATATTAGCCATCAAACATGGGCTACTTTCTACCAGTATGGCCACGCCACCGCATTCCACACTTGGGTGCCAAGCAAAGATGAGATGGACTGGTTGTCTTCTAAATATCCAGACACATTCGATCGCTACTACCGCCCTCGCCTTGAGCACTGGGACAAACAAGCTAAGAGCAAAGAAGGTCGCTGGTATAACCAAGTGCTACCAATGCTCTGCCAGGTATGCCAAGTGCCTACCATGTTCACCGAAGCAGGCGATCCTACGCAGAACAGCATGCGCGAGTCGGATTACCACGGCATGAAATATCACTTCTGCAGTGATCATTGCAAAGAAATCTTCGATCATGAGCCAAAGAAATACCTGCAGTCATGGATGCCGGTACATCAGATCTATCAAGGTGCTTGCTACCCCGACGATATCAACCCCGCCTCGCCCGGCGACAGCCCAGTACGTGAAGTAATGCGCCACTACGAAGTCAATGCTGGCGAGGATAACGGTGATTTTTCCAACAGCAAAGACCGTAAGCACTTCCGTGCATGGAGCGGTCGCATGAAGCCGCAAGGCATGGAGGAGTAATCGTATGGCGACTCACGATGTCATGACTCATATCGGCGACTACCCGATGATTCAGCAAGATACCGAAGACAAATTTCACGGTAAACATTTGCTGTATCTGCACTGGGAAAATCATCCGATGTTTGCGGCACCCTTCTGCATTCCGGTGCCGCGCACATTACCGTTCGGCGCAATCATCATGGAAGTTCTGCCTGAGTTATATGGCGAGCATCCTGAGTTTGAAGACATCGACTGGAAAAGTGTTCAATGGTTTAACTCCAGCAAACGCTTTATTCCCGATGTCGGCAAGTCGCTTGAGCATCACGGTCTCGGTCATAAGAGCTTGATACGTTTTCGCACGCCGGCGTTGGAAGGTATACGTGTCACCGCCGCGCAAGGTGGAACCGGTTTTTAACGATCAATTAAAGGCAAGCTTCATTTAAACCCCAGCTCAGATTACTTAATCTCATGTCACAACAACTCACCATCGAACCGCTTGGTGCCACGATTGATGTCGAGGATGGCCAAACAATTCTTGACGCTGCACTGCGTCAAGGTATTTATATTCCACACGCGTGTGGTCACGGACTGTGCGGCACGTGCAAAGTGACCGTACTCGGTGGTGACGTCGATCATGGTTTAGCAAATCCATTCGCGCTAATGGACTTTGAGCGCGACGAAGGCAAAGCACTTGCCTGCTGCGCCACTCTACAAAGCGATGTAGAGATCGAAGCCGATGTGGATGAAGATCCGGACGCACGCATTATCCCCATATCGGATTTTCATTGCACAGTGAGTCGCATCGAAACAATGACTCCAACCATTAAAGCGATTTGGCTAAAGCTCGACAAGCCTATCGATTTTCAGGCGGGACAGTATGTGCAATTAGCATTACCTGGCATCGAAGGCGACCGTCCTTTTTCAATCGCCAATTCACCACAGCAAATTGCCAGTACTGGCGAACTCGAGATCAATGTTCGCATCATCCCCGGTGGTCCAGGTACAGCGTATCTGCATGAAACGCTAAAGGTGGGTGACTCAATGCGAGTCTCAGGGCCCTATGGTCGTTTTTTTGTGCGCAGTTCGTTAAATGCACCAATGATATTTATGGCCGGTGGCTCGGGTTTATCCAGTCCGCGATCAATGATTTTGGATTTGTTATCACACGGCTGCACATTGCCGATCACCCTCGTATATGGACAGCGTAATCACGCCGAACTGTACTACGACGACGAGTTCAAAGCGTTAGCTGAGAAGCACGCCAATTTCAATTACATCCCTGCTCTGTCAGAAGATGCCACCGGTTTTGATGGCATCAAAGGTTTCGTGCATGAAGCCGCACAACAGCACTTCAAGGGTGATTTTTCCGGGCACAAAGCGTACTTGTGTGGGCCACCCGCGATGATCGAAGCTTGCCTCAGTACCTTGATGCAGGGGCGCTTGTACGAGCGTGATATCTACGCAGAAAAATTCATCACTGCTGCCGATGCTGCAAAGCCACGCAGCGCATTATTTAAACGTGTCTGAGGCAAAGCCATGTTTGATTTTCGACCAAAAGTACAAGTAAAGATCGAGCAAACAGGTGAATCGTATGCCTGCGCTATTGGTGAAAGTCTGTTGCAAGGCATGTTGCGTCTAGGGCGTAAAGGCATTCCTGTTGGTTGTGTCAATGGTGGTTGTGGTGTGTGCAAAGTAAAAATTCTTGAAGGTCAAACACAGGTACTGGGTCCGGTGAGTCGCGCCCATGTGAGTGCAGAAGAAGAAACACAGGGCTACACCCTTGCTTGTCGGGTGGGTCCTGCAAATGAAGTACGACTAGAAGTTGCAGGAAAAATGATTAAACCATTTTCAAAGGGGTTTCCAGGGCAGACTACCCCATCTGCCATAGCAAAATAATAAAGGAGATAACCATGGGCGTTATGCGAATCGGGCATGTCAGCCTGAAAGTGATGGATATGGCAGCTGCCGTCAAACATTACACCGAAGTGCTAGGCATGAAAGTGACTATGGAAGATAAATCAGGGAATGTTTACCTGAAATGCTGGGATGAGTGGGATCGCTACTCGCTAATTCTCACACCTTCCGACCAAGCAGGTATGAACCACGTTGCTTACAAGTGCGAGAAAGACAGCGAACTCGACGAATTCAAAAAACGTATTGAGGCGCACGGCATCAAGACGACCGATTTGGCTGAAGGCTCATTGCCAGCCACTGGCCGCATGCTGCAGTTCAAACTACCCAGCGGCCATGAAATGCGTTTGTTCGCGCAGAAAGAATATGTGGGTACCGAAGTTGGTACGACTAACCCCGATCCTTGGCCAGACAACATCACTGGTGCGGGAGCGCATTGGGTCGATCATTGTCTGTTGATGTGCGAGTTGAATCCAGAGACCGGTGTTAACACAGTCGCTGAGAACGTCGAATTTTTCAAAAACGTACTCGACTTTCATCTGGTCGAACAAGTGTTGGTTGGCCCTGGTGGCGCGATTCAAGCAGCTGCCTTCCTCGCCTGCACCAACAAACCGCATGACATCGCTTTCGTTGGTGCGCCAACGTCGGGACTACACCATGTGTCGTTCTTCCTCGATTCATGGCACGACGTGCTGAAAGCAGCCGACGTGATGGCCAAGAAAAAGGTCAAGATCGATGTTGCCCCAACACGTCATGGCATTACACGCGGCGAGACTATCTATTTCTTCGACCCAAGTGGTAACCGTAACGAGACTTTCGCTGGTTTGGGTTATCTCTCGATGCGCGATCGTCCTGTCACCACCTGGACTGAAGACAAACTCTGGAGTGGCATCTTCTATCACACAGGTGAAGCAACACCTTCATTCACTGAGGTGTACACCTAATAACTATTTAGTTAGTTCTAGATCCCGGCGAGAGCCGGGGTCTGGTTGTTTATTTTCGTTTGGTTAGCTGAGCGCAAATACACAACCGTAAAAAATTGATTTTTAAATTTTTATGACGTTACACAATCATGAGTAAAGACAGTAATTCACACAGTATAAATACAGCTGTCATATCGCCGGAAGCAGCTAGCACTGCTTTGAAAGCGACCGTAGAACACGCACAGAAACTGGGTATCGCGATTAATGTCGCTATCACAGACAGTTCAGGAGTGCTGGCGGGATTTTTGCGCATGCCTGGCGCTTTTCTTCATTCGATCGATATCGCTATCGACAAAGCCTACACATCGGCAAGCTTTGGTTTTCCTACGAGTCAATGGTTAAACATATTGGAAGGTGATCCCGCACTAAAAGCTGGTTTGCCGCTGCGCCCTCGGTTAGTCATCTTTGGAGGTGGTCTACCTATCGTAGAAAACGGAACACGCATAGGCGGCATTGGTGTATCCGGCGGGTCTGCTGAACAAGACGAAGAATGTGCGCGAGCAGGCCTTAAGGCTATTGGATTGGCATAAGAATTAAAAATAACAAAAAATGATGGGGAAAAAATGAAACAGTTTCACAATTTTATTAACGGTGAGTTCATTGCAACCGGAAAGACATTTGAAAATCGTGCCCCAATTGATAACCACGTCATTGGTTTAGTTCATGAAGCTAGTCAGCTTGATGTTGATAATGCTGTTAAAGCAGCGCGCGCTGCACTGACTGGCGATTGGGGCAAACTCTCTGTCGTTAAGCGCGTTGAAATGCTTTATGCAGTTGCCGATGAAATTAATCATCGTTTTGATGAGTTTCTCGACGCCGAATTAGCGGACACAGGTAAGCCGCATTCACTTGCATCACATATCGATATTCCACGAGGTGCAGCAAATTTTAAGGTGTTTGCGGACATCATAAAAAATGCACCTACCGAAAGCTTTCAAATGACAACACCGGATGGCGGCACCGCTATTAGTTACGGTGTACGTGTGCCATTAGGTGTGATTGGAATCGTCTGCCCTTGGAACTTACCGCTTCTGCTGATGACGTGGAAAGTTGGCCCCGCACTCGCCTGCGGCAATACCGTCATTGTGAAACCCTCTGAGGAAACACCCGCTACCGCCACTCTACTTGGCGAGGTGATGAACAAGGTAGGTATACCTAAAGGTGTTTATAACGTAGTCCATGGCTTTGGGCCTAACTCAGCAGGTGAATTCCTGACTAAACATCCCGGTGTCGATGGCATTACCTTTACAGGAGAAACGCGGACCGGTGAAGCCATTATGGCCGCTGCTGCTAAAGGTGTACGTCCTGTGTCGTTCGAGCTCGGTGGTAAAAATGCAGGTATCGTTTTTGCCGATGCGGATTTCGATAAAGCGGTTGCAGGCATCATGCGATCGTCATTTGAAAACTGTGGGCAAGTCTGCCTTGGTACAGAGCGCGTGTATGTACAACGTCCTATCTTCGACAAATTCGTCGCTGCACTTAAAGAAAAAGCGGAAGCACTAAAAATCGGTCCGTCGAACGAACCGGGAGTCGGTTTAGGTCCATTGATCTCCGCAGAGCACAAAGCGAAAGTATTGTCCTATTACGAAAAAGCCAAAGCAGAGGGCGCAACGGTAGTCACAGGTGGTGGCTCTCCGGTAATGGCTGATTCACTCCAACAAGGTCATTGGGTACAACCCACTATTTGGACTGGTCTACCTGAAAGTTCTACCATTATTCGCGAAGAGATATTTGGCCCTTGCTGCCATATCGCGCCGTTTGATACTGAGGACGAAGCGATAGCGCTTGCTAACGATACGCCCTATGGTCTAGCTACAACCATTTGGACTTCGAATATGTCTACAGCGACGCGCATGGCGAATGCTATTCACGTTGGTTTGTGCTGGATTAATAGTTGGTTTTTACGTGATTTACGTACGTCGTTTGGTGGCTCAAAAGCGTCGGGCATTGGTCGTGAAGGTGGCGTACATTCGCTCGAGTTTTATACCGACCTTCGTAATGTCATGATCAAACTATAAAACTATAAACCTACGACCCTTGGAGTAAATGCATGGCCATGAACGCACAAACTATTACTCGTTACGGTGATGAGTTATACGATTCACTCATCTCGCGTATACCTGTTGAACCGATTACCAATCGCGAATCCGATATTACTATCGACGATGCCTATCAAATTCAGCTTCGCATGATTCAACGTCGTCTGGACGCAGGTGAAATTTTAGTAGGAAAAAAAATCGGCGTTACCAGTAAAGTCGTGATGGACATGCTGGGTGTCAATCAACCTGATTTTGGTCATCTACTGTCTGGCATGGTGTTCAACGAAGGTGAAGCCGTCGACACTAGCAAAATGATTGCACCCAAAGCAGAAGCTGAAGTGGCGTTCATGCTCTCGCGTGATTTAACAGGACCTGGTGTCACCGCTGCGGATGTACTTCGCGCGACTGACTGTGTGATGCCCTGCTTTGAAATTGTCGATTCTCGAATTAAAGATTGGAAAATCAAGATTCAAGATACGGTGGCTGACAACGCGTCATGCGGAGTTTTTACACTGGGTGGCACACGCAAAAGCCCGCGCGATCTCGATCTCTCACTCGCTGGCATGGTGCTCGATAAAAATGGTGAAATTATTAGTACTTCTGCAGGTGCCTCGGTACAAGGCTCACCTGTCAATGCCGTTGCATGGCTTGCTAACACGCTGGGGCGCTTGGGTATCACTCTCAAAGCCGGCGACGTCATTCTCTCTGGCTCACAGTCACCTTTAGTACCGGTTAAAGCGGGCGACAGCTTGCATTGCTCGGTGGGTGGATTAGGCAGTACGTCAGTACGGTTTATCTAATCGCTTATACGCCACTTATTACCTCTCCATAATAACGAGAAAAATTTATGCAACTCGATAAAGCCACCATTGAAAAACTTGCCGCTCATCTGGAATCTGCTGAGCTCGAAGCACGTGACGTACTGAAGATTACCGACGATTATCCTGATATGGATTGGGATGATGCCTACACTATTCAAGACACCATTCGCAAAAGAAAAGAAGCTCGTGGTAATAAAACAGCAGGGTTGAAAGCTGGGCTGACATCATTTGCCAAGATGAAGCAAATGGGAGTTGATGTGCCCTGCTTCGGGTTTGTGTCTGATTACATGGCGCGCCCTGATGGTGGTGACATCAAAATGTCTGAACTGATTCACCCTAAAGTAGAAGCTGAGATTTGCGTAGTTACAAAGGCAACTCTTAAAGGCCCCGGATGTCACGTCGGTGCAGTGATGGCAGCGATAGATTTTGTTTTACCGGCTGTTGAAGTTATTGATAGTCGCTACCGCGACTTTAAATTTGATTTGAAAAGCGTTGTTGCTGATAACACCTCGGCATCGCGTTTTGTGATTGGCGGTCGTTCGCGCAATATTCAAGACGTCGATTTACGTACATTAGGAGTTGTACTTGAAAAGAATGGCCAAGTTATGGCAATGGCTGCAGGCGCCGCAGTTCTAGGACATCCAGCCGCTGCCATCGCCATGATGGCCAATCATCTTGGGGCACGTGGACAAGAAATTCCGGCGGGTACCTTCATCATGACGGGTGGCGTGACTGAGGCTATTCCTGTTCAGGCCGGCGACAGTATTTTGGTTCGCTTCCAAGATCTGGGCTCGGTATCGATGCGGTTTGTTGACTAACGACGTATCGACTGATGAGTACACCTGCACATAACTCTGCTGTCACCGTACTGGTAACTCGGCGAATTAAACCCACTCATGAAGCCGACTTTGAAAAAGTGATGGGCAACATGATGGCCGCCGCTAAAGAATTTCAAGGTCATCTTGGTAGTCAACTGATTAAACCTAGCGAAGAAGAACCTGGGCTTTATCACGTGGTGTTTGCCTTTGATTCGGATGAGCATCTGCAACACTGGCAAGCATCGCCTTCACGTGCACTTGGACTCGCTGCTATTGAACCCCACTCCGAGGGACAAGCTCAAATGCGACAAGTCATTGGCATGGCACATTGGTTTATGACGGCAGGACACGTATCTCCGCCTCCACGCTGGAAAGTAGCAACGGTAACTTGGCTCGGTATTTTTCCTACCGTACTTTTGTTGTTTACCTTGCTGGGTGATTTACTCGCTCCTTGGCCACTGGTTCCACGAGTCATGTTGCTAACGATGCTGGTTGTTCTGATCATGACATGGTTAGTCGCCCCACAACTTACCCGCTGGCTTAAACCTTGGCTACACAGTGGGCGCGCACATTAACACTAGGACCACAATGGATTTGCAATTAAAAGGACAAACAGCACTCGTAACCGGATCGACCGCAGGTATTGGTTACGCTATCGCCAAGCTTCTTGCTGCAGAAGGTGCTGACGTCATCATTAATGGTCGCACGCAAACTGGCGTTGATCAATCTGTAGCAACGCTTAAGACAGACCAACCCAATGCACGAGTTACGGGAATAGCCGTCGATTTATCCAACTCAAACGGTTGTGAGCAGTTGATTTCATCGCTCCCCTCAGTCGATATCCTTATCAACAATTTAGGCATATTCGATCCTAAGCCATTTGAGGCTATTTCTGATGCCGACTGGCAGCGTTTTTTCGAAACTAATGTGATGAGCGGCGTGCGACTTTCTCGTGCTTATTTGCCTGCCATGAAAAAACGTAATCACGGTCGCATTGTATTTATTTCGAGCGAGTCAGGTATCTGCCCTCCTGCTGAAATGGTCCACTATGGTATGACGAAATCAGCACAGTTATCTGTTGCCCGCGCACTGGCTGAAACCTGTGTAGGCACTGCAGTCACTGTTAATAGCGTGTTACCTGGTCCTACACTAACAGAGGGTGCTAAAGATTTTTTCGATAAGCTCGCCGCAGAAGAAGGGGTCAGTTTCGACGTGGCAGCAGAAAACTTTTTCACGCATGCTCGTCCCACATCGCTTTTACGGCGCTTTATTACCCCAGATGAAGTCGCTTCAATGGTGGCCTACGTTTGTAGCCCTCGATCAGCCGCAACGAATGGCGCTGCGCTGCGCGTCGACGGTGGAGTGGTTCGTTCGATTATCTAATTTTATTTATTTAAATAATTATTTATGACGGTTTTATTAGGAGCAAAACATGACAAAAAAAATTAAATGCGCACTCATCGGGCCAGGCAATATTGGTACTGATTTGCTCGCTAAATTGCAACGCTCAGCTGTTCTTGAACCAGTCTGGATGGTAGGCATTGATCCAGAATCTGATGGATTGAAACGTGCTCGCGACATGGGCATTAAAACAACCGCTGA
>JBEGSP010000100.1:0-22632 GCA_041179845.1 Pseudomonadota bacterium | reverse complement strand
ATAACATGCTCAAAGCGATGCAACTAGCACGCGGCGTCGATACCTACATTGCGAATATCGTTAAATGTCGTCCGGTTGACACTGCTGGTCGTGATCGGCCACCGGTGCACAATGAAGTGGCTGCATGTCGGCCATTTTTAGAGCGTCAAATTGATTTGATTAAACCGACAGTGATAGTCGCACTGGGAAAAACTGCAGCGACCGCACTCTTGGGCTTGAATGAAGAAACCAGCCTTGCATCGCTGCGCGGTGAGCCGCATTCGTATAGAGGCATTCCAGTCGTGGTGACCTATCACCCCGCTTACTTGCTACGCAAACCCGAAGAAAAATCGAAAAGCTGGCGTGACCTGTGTCTAGCTCAGAATCTGCATGATGAACGCTGAAATGCGTTCGTTCCAACTAGCCTTCCATGAGCGCTGGCACCACCTAAAAAATCCACATGTTCGTGCGATGGCGTGGTTGCTGTATGCGCCGAATTTACTCGATAACGATGCACCGCAATGGCAAGGAAAAATTGCGACCTTAGAAAGTTCTGCTGATGATCATGTTGATGATTGGCTGCTTGAACTCGAGCGCGAACCGCATGAGTTGCAGGCGATTTTAGATATCAATCGATTCACACGATTAGGTCGTTACGCTGAAAAATTACTTGCGGTGTATTTTGCCCATGTTAAGCGACTCCACGTTCATGGCTTGCAGGTTCGCTCTGGCAAAGACGAAACGGTGGGCGAGTTTGATTTTATTTTGCGTGAGCAAGAAGGGCTGGTGCATTGGGAATTTGCGACCAAGTTTTATCTGCTGTGTTCACGTAACGCCGCCTATGCACAAATTCAGCAGGCGGATTATTTTGTTGGCCCCAATCTAGCCGATACACTGGGTGCCAAGATGAAAAAAATTCTTCAGCGGCAGTTATTGCTAGGTACTCATCCCGCAGCACAAGCCTTGTTGAGCGAGCCTTTGGTTGCTGCGCAGGCGCTGGTTAAGGGTTGGTTGTTTTATCGAAAAGAAGAACCTATCGATACCGCAGCTCTGGGTATCTCACCATCGCATTGCCATGGTTGGTGGTGCACGTTGGCAGAGTTGGATGACCATGTGGGTGAAGAGTGCGCCGTACTGCCGCGCCTTGCGTGGCTGGCACCCGCACGATTGTCGCTTGAAGAGGGAACTCAACGCGCGCAGTTGCGCGACTGGCTAACTCAGCACTTTTATGACGACCCTATGCCAGTCATGGTTGCGACCTTTAAAAAACAAGGCGATGAACTATTTGAGGTGGATAGAGGCTTTGTGGTACCGAACGACTGGAAGGAGCGTGCTAATGAGCGCGTAAAAGGTTTGGCAGCGCCGAGTCGTTAAAAACTCAAGGATATTTCCTTCAGGTGCCGAGGTGTTTTTTCTCGCCGATTAAATGCATGGAATCGTATTCACGCTGATTAGCTGCATGTCTGCGCATGACTAGCCACATAATGCCCGCCACAAACAAGCCGAATAAAACGATCACAGTATTTACACTGAAATCGAGTTTGATCAGCAAAGCGTACAGAGCAAGCATTAAAAGAATAGATGCATTTTCACTGAAGTTTTGGACTGCAATCGAGTGACCCGCGCTCATGATGACGTGGCCACGATGCTGTAACAAGGCATTCATGGGAACGACGAAAAATCCCGATAGCGCACCGACCAACACTAATAAGGGATAAGCAAGTTCTACGCTGTGTGCTAGCGTCATTAGGGTAACGATGATGCCCATCGCAAATCCTAAGGGCATGACCGTCAGTGATTTTTTTAGTGGTATGAGGCGCGCAGCAGCCATCGCACCAAAGGCGACACCAAATGCCACCACGCCTTGAAGAATAGCGCCCTTAGCCAGCGGCATGTTGAGCGCTTGTTCGGCCCATTTCAGAACGATAAATTGCAAGGTTGCACCGGCACCCCAGAAAAGTGAGGTCACGGCCAAAGATATTTGTCCCAATCTGTCTTTCCAAAGGCTGATGAAGCAGTGGGAAAAATCGACCACTAGCTTGAACGGGTTGCGCTCTTGGGCCGCGTAACGCGCGCCGGTATCGGGAATCTTAAGATTGAATGCTGCGGCTAGCAAATAAGAACACATCACCACGCCTAAGCCTACTTCAAGCGAGATACTGAGTTCCAGGTCATTCACCGGCAACATAGCGGTGATGGTGGCAGCAAATTGTTCGCTGACGAGCGTGCCGCCTAATACGGTGCCAAAGATAATCGACAGCACAGTCAAACCTTCTATCCAACCGTTGGCAGCGACTAATTTTTCAGCGGGAAGAAGTTCCGTAAGGATGCCGTATTTCGCTGGTGAATACGCCGCTGCGCCAAAGCCGACCACCGCGTAAGCTAGGAGAGGATGAAAGTTAAAGAACATCATCATGCAGCCAACGACTTTAACCAAATTGGTGATGAACATTACCCGACCTTTAGGTAACTCATCAGCAAACGCACCGACAAACGGTGCCAGTAATACGTAGGAAGCGACAAAGAAAAGCTTGAGCATGGGCGTCATCCATGCAGGGGATTGACTCGACGCTAGCATAGAGATTGCTACGATAAGCAGCGCATTGTCGGCGAGCGACGAAAAAAACTGCGCTGCCATGATGGTGTAGAAACCGCGATTCATTCTGAAAAACTCAGCCAGAGTGTGACGACAGGTGTGCGTTGTTGTGCTGTCAGTTCGACGTAAACTAATGCGAACATCTCATCACACCATCGATTGCATCCCTTAATTGGTGAAGTACGGTTGCCAAACCGCAGAGTTCGGTATGAGTCGGCCTATATCCGCTTCAGACCAACGGCTTTATACCATGAAATCTCTGCCCTAAGCCGAGTAAGCTGCAATGCCAGCCGAGTGTCCGGTAAAATGCAGGGTTATTTGCTGATTACTTTCCCCCCGATTCTCGATGCCTCGACCTATTGTCGCTACTACTAACATCATGGCCATGCAATCTAACCTGGCCATTGCTCGCGCAGCTATGCCGGGCACCAAAATTTGGGCGGTGGTGAAGGCCGATGCCTATGGCCATGGGCTTGAAAATGGGTTGCGCGGTTTTGCTGCTGCCGATGGCCTCTCTTTAATTGAGTTTGATCGGGCTGTACAGCTGCGCGATTTGGGTTGGACTAAGCCCATCATGATGATGCAGGGTATGTTTGAGGCCAGTGATCTCGACCTTATCAGCCACTATCAATTACAGCCTGTGCTGCATAACGCCGAACAGTTGGAGATGCTGGCCAAGGCGAGCTTGAGCAAGCCCATTCATGTGCATTTAAAAATTAACACCGGCATGAATCGTTTAGGTTTTTTACCAGAACAAACAAGTGATGCATATGCACGCTTAAAGGCGATGCCAGTCGTTTCTAAAATATCGTTGATTACGCATTTTGCGAACGCAGATACGCAGTCAGTATCGCCTAACGTAACAACACAAGTCGCCACTTTTCAACAAGCGACTCAGGGTATTCACGCTGAAATCAGTTTGTCAAATTCACCTGCGATTTTGATTCATCCTGAAGTTAAGGGTGATTGGATCAGGCCCGGTGTGATGCTGTATGGTGGTTCTCCCGGCGGCGGTGATGCAGCATCGTTTGGTCTGAAAGCAGCAATGACCCTGAGTAGTCGCGTCATCGCCGTGCAAGCTATTCGTGCGGGTGATTCAGTCGGCTATGGCAGTTTGTTTCGTGCTGAACAGGATATGCGGATTGGTATCGTAGCCTGTGGATATGCCGATGGTTATCCACGTCATGCCAGCACCGGTGCGCCGGTGTTGGTGGATGGTGTTCGCACCCAGCTGTTGGGGCGAGTCTCGATGGATATGTTGAACGTTGATCTGTCATCCGTACCGAATGCGCATGTGGGTAGTGATGTGACCTTGTGGGGTGACGATTTACCTATCGATGAAGTCGCTGCCGCTGCGGGCACCATTGGTTATGAGCTCATGTGCGCAATTACGCCACGCGTGCAACGAAAAGTTCGAGCTTAAAGGGCGCTATGGCCAAGTCAAAAACGCAGTACAGCTGCACCGAGTGTGGTGGCGTCAGTAATAAATGGGTGGGTCAATGTCCTGCCTGTGAGCGCTGGAATACCTTGGTTGAATCCGTGGTTGAAACTGCCGGAAATCGTTTTTCTTCTGCTCAGGGCTTGGTTAAAGGTGCGCCGGTCATGCGCCTGGCGGATATTGAAGCGATTGATGTACCGCGATTCGGAACAGGAATTGATGAGTTCGATCGTGTGCTCGGTGGCGGGCTAGTCGCCGGCGGTGTGGTTTTGATTGGTGGTGACCCGGGCATCGGTAAATCGACCTTGCTGTTGCAGGCCTTGGCGAATCTTTCGAAATTTAAACGCGCTCTGTATGTGAGTGGTGAAGAGTCCGGCGCTCAAGTGGCTTTGCGCGCACGCAGGTTGGTGATTGACGCTGAAAATCTTCAGCTGCAGGCTGAGATACAGCTGGAAAAAATTCTATCGACGCTGGCTGAAGAAAAGCCTGATGTCGCTGTGATTGACTCAATACAGACAGTTTATTCCGACGCCCTGAGTTCAGCCCCGGGATCGGTGGCGCAAGTAAGGGAATGCGCGGCACAACTCACGCGAGTAGCCAAACAATCAGGCATTACGATTATCTTGGTGGGGCATGTCACCAAAGAAGGTACGCTGGCGGGGCCGCGTGTGCTGGAACATATCGTTGACACGGTGCTGTATTTTGAAGGCGATACGCATTCTAGTTTTCGTTTAGTGCGTGCCTTTAAAAATCGCTTTGGTGCTGTCAATGAGCTGGGTGTATTTGCGATGACTGACAAAGGCCTGAAAGGGGTGTCGAATCCTTCTGCCTTGTTTTTATCGCAGCATGACACTCAAGTACCTGGCTCGTGCGTGATGGTGACGCAAGAAGGAACGCGACCTTTGCTGGTTGAGATACAAGCCTTGGTTGATGCATCGCATGTGCCGAATGCGCGTCGTTTGACGGTAGGCTTGGAGCAAAATCGTTTAGCGATGTTGCTGGCAGTTTTACATAGACATGCGGGCGTCGCTGCGTTTGATCAGGATGTGTTTATCAACGCCGTGGGCGGTGTAAAAATTACCGAGCCTGCAGCCGATCTTCCGGTGCTGTTGGCGATTCAATCATCAATGCGCAACAAACCACTGCCGCGAGGCTTGGTGGCTTTTGGTGAAGTGGGATTGGCAGGTGAAATACGTCCAGCGCCGCGGGGGCAAGAACGTTTGCGTGAAGCTGCGAAATTAGGTTTTTCGATTGCCTTAGTGCCGAAAGCGAATTTGCCTAAGCAAAAAATTGAAGGCCTTCAAGTCATTGGTGTGGAACGTATCGATCAGGCGATGAATCAAGTTCGGGAAATGCAGTAAGGTTTCCTCAGTAGCTTTACTGCAGCGCCAGTGATGCTGCCTGCAGCCCGCTACGCACCGCACCTTCTATCGTGGCCGGATAATCGCCTGCTGTGTAGTCACCAGCCAGCCACAAGTCGTTAAGTACGGTTTCATTCGGCGGTCGACGTAGATTCGGTTCACATGCAAATGTGGCGCGTTTTTCAGTAACAATCCAAGACCATGACGGTGAAGAAAACTCTGCGCGCTGAAACACTTCGGCGAGCTGGTGTCCGACCGCTTGCGCCAGCGCGGCTTGACCGAGTGCTATGGCCTCAGTCGAGGCACTAATAACTACTGCAAGTAAACCCGCTTGAGTGGTATCCAGTTGCCCACGATCGAACACAAATTGTCCCCACTGGGCGGATTCAGCTTGATCTCTCAAGGCGAAGAACGGTGCAGCCAGCCGCACGGATGAGTCGTACTGCAGATAACATGTAGTAATCGGCTCATACATAAAATTCAATGCATCAGACAGTGCGGTATTTAACGGTGCCAGTAAAGTTTGCGCTGCGTAGGCTGGCGTGGCGACGATTATTTTGTCAAAACTCTCATCAATATCATCACCTGTTATTTGCCAAGAATATGCTTGATGCGCTTGGTAATTGAGTGCTCGTACATGCACACCTAAGTGCACCTTGCCGCCGCGCTTCTCTACGTAATTAGTCGCAGCATCGGGGAATAGGGCTGACAGATCACGCGTTGGTAAAAGCATGTCAGAGGCGCTGCGTGCCGATCCCAAACTATCACCTAATGTTTTTAAAAATACTCGCGCCGATGCGCGCTCTGGCGGTGTGTTTAAGGCGGAGATGCACAGCGGTCGCCACATCAGTTGAATCAGGCGTTCAGTTTGTTCAAAGCGATCTAATAATTCAGTAACGCTACAGTCGACATCTAGTTGCCATTTCATCCAACGCGCTGCGCTGGAAAATCGCGCTAGCGACAATTTATCGGCTACCGATAGTCCTCTTGAACTCAGTAGTGCATACAGAAGATGAAGCGGTGCGGGCAAACGTCCAGCAATAAACTCCATGCCATCGCTACCCGGTGGATAGCGCATTTGCAGCGGTAACCTTAGCAGTGCTTGCGACGGTGTGATGCCTACAGTTTGCATCAGTCGTAACGTGTCGCGGTAGGCACCTAACAGAATATGCTGACCATTATCAAGATGGTGGCCTTCATGTTCCACGCGTCGTGCTCTGCCTCCTACTGTACGAGCTGCTTCAAATAATGTGACTTGTCCGCCGCGGCGCGTTAATTCCACGGCGGCTGCGCATCCGGCCCATCCTGCTCCTATGACGGCAAATTTCACGTTGGTTGAATTCTGGCAGGGTTAATCCACGTTTTCCAAGCTAGCCATAGTTTGCGCAATGGCGTGAGTGAGACTTTGTGCTGCAACACACGCAAGCCATCATTCGCTATTTCATCTAACAAAGTACGATAAATTGCCGCCATGATTAAGCCTGGGCGCTGTGCTCTGCGGTCGCTTAAGGGAAGCAGGGCAAAAGCTTCGTTGTAGTAAGCCTGAGCTCTGTGTAATTGAAATTTCATGAGTGCTTCAAAGCGATCACTATGTTTTGCGTTAAGCACCTCAGCAGCGGTAACTTCAAATTTTTGCAGCTCATTAATAGGTAAATAGATGCGGCCACGGCGCGCATCTTCACCCACATCACGAATGATGTTGGTCAGTTGAAAAGCCATTCCTAATTTTTCTGCATACTCTAAGGTGCGTTGATCTGTATAGCCAAAAATACTGGCCGACATAATGCCCACCACACTGGCTACATGCCAGCAATAACGCTCAAGCGCAGGAAAATCTAAATAACGTGTTTGGGTTAAATCCATTTCCATACCATCAATCACCGCCAGCAAATGTTCACCGCGCAGGTTAAATGTTTGCAAATGAGGGTGCAGTGCTTTGGTAACGGGATGGTTAGGCGAACCAGCTAGCATTTGCTTGATTTCGTGGCGCCACCACTGCAAGGTTGTTTGTGCAATCGATGCATCCGACGTTTCATCGACCACATCATCAACTTCGCGACAAAAAGCATACAGAGCAGTGATCGCCTGCCTGCGCTGAGGGGGCAAAAACAAAAAGCTGTAGTAGAAGCTGGAGCCGCTTTGCGCTGCTTTCTGCTGGCAGTAATCTTCAGGAGTCATCAGAAATTGAAAAGGGTTGATTTACTGTTATTTCGCTGCATGGTATCGCAGTCTGGAGCTGAGTCCGACGAGCTTACGGGGCGACCGTTGAGCGATAGCGTACTGCGCGCCATCCCAAAAGTAGCCAGTCATATTTTTTTAATGTGGGTCGTCGTTGGAAAACATCATAGTTGACTGCCTCGATTTTTTCCAGAATACGCAAACCACCATGCACTATAAAACGCAACTCCCATCCCAGGCGGCCACCGACCTGGCTAGCGAGTGGCGCACCTTTTAGCATTAGGCTGCGGGCGCGAGCTACTTGAAATTGCATCAAAGCTCGCCACCGATGATCGGCTTTTCCTTCAGCGATGGACTGTTCGCTCACATTAAAGTTTGCAAGATCTTCTTGCGGAATATAGATCCGAGATTTTTCACTGTCGATAGCAACGTCTTGCCAAAAGTTGATGAGCTGTAGCGCAGTGCAAATCGCATCACTTTGTTCAAGCATATCTGGTGAGTACTGGTCTGACAGCGCCAGCATGATGCGCCCAACTGGATTGGCCGAGCGAGAACAGTAATCCAATAACTCATCAAAGCTGGCATACCGCGTTTGAACCACGTCTTGTCTGAACGCGGATAACAAATCGCGCAACAGTTGTGTGTTGAGGTGATGTTCTTTTAGAGTCAGCGCGAGTTGCTGAAATAAATCGCCATTGTTGGGCCGACCTGCATCGATATGATCGAGTTCGCGCTCATAGGCATTAAGTGCGGCAATACGTTCTGAGGCGCTGGCGTCGCCTTCATCGGCTAGATCATCTGCGCTTCGGGCGAATGCGTAGATCACCCGCACCGGCGCCCGCAGTTCTGGAGGCAAGAGGGGTGAGGCTACCGGGAAGTTTTCGTAATGAGCGTTAGTCATGGACGATGGCAATAGCGTTTCTTAGATTATGCGAACGCGGACGATATCATTCGATATAATTACTAACTTGTAGGTCATTAATATTAGAAAGCAGCGGTAAATCGTACTTTTAAACGCTGTTTTCGTTCTCTGCAGTCAACCAAGGAAGCTTTTTTGAAGCGAGTGCAACCCTGTTGAACTCTCCTTGGGCAGGCCGAATAGTAAAGGAAAAAACGTGCTCCGCTCAGTCACACTCGTTCAATTAGGTCGTGCGCTATCAGCATCGGCGCTGCTGTGTTTATTTCTTGCGTCGTGCTCGCGTCCGGTAGAACGAGTCGAAGAAATACGGCCGGTCAGAGCAATGGTGGTCGCCACAGGTTCGGGGAAATCGATGATTGAACTAGCTGGCGAGATTCAGCCGCGTTACGAATCGCAGCTGGGATTTCGGGTCGGTGGCAAATTGATTGCTAGAAAAGTGGAAGTTGGCACGATAGTCAAACGCGGACAAGTGTTAATGCAGCTTGATCCTTTAGACCTTCAACTAGCGCAGTCGCAAGCCAAAGCCGCCGTCAGTGCAACCGAGAGTAGTCTCGCATTGGCTAAGGCTGAGCTTGATCGCTATCGCGAACTGCGTCAGAAAAATTTCGTTAGTCAGGCCCTACTTGATACGAAAGAAGCTACATATAAATCGGCGCTAGCCTCGCATGAACAAGCTAACGCGGGTTTCAAGGTTCAAGCGAATCAAAGCAGTTATTCCACGCTATATGCTGATGCAGACGGCGTAATTACAGCGGTGCAGGCTGAAGTAGGTCAGGTGGTAGCAGCGGGTACTCCCGTGGTAAAGCTCGCGCGAACGGCAGAAAAAGATGTCCGCGTCAGTATTCCTGAAGATCAAATTGAAGTACTGCGCCAAGTGACCGACTTAGCTGTCAAAACCTGGGCAAATTCTAATGTTGCCATCAGCGGACGCTTGCGTGAGTTGTCTCCGATCGCCGATCCGGCCACCCGCACATATACAGCCAAAATTTCTTTGCCTAGAGCGGGCCCCGAAATCAGGTTGGGCATGACAGCGACAGTGCAGTTTGCTGCGCCGGCGCTCCCAGGTGTTCACTTGCCGATGACGGCGCTGGTAAATAGCAAAGAAGGTACAGCTGTTTGGGTAGTTGAAAACGGTGTGGTTAAGTTGGTGCCCGTGCAAGTCGCCAGCGCGACCGGCACCGAGGTACTGATCGCACAAGGTCTGACGGCAGGCCAATCCGTGGTGACGGCAGGTGTGAATCAGCTCCGACCTGGACAGAAAGTGTCTTTGTTGGGTCAGGAGCTATCGGCCATTCACGAAGACAATAAACCTGCCGCGGCAGGGGCAGCAAAATGAAAGAACGACTTAATCTGTCTCGCTGGGCACTCGAACATATTCCCTTTATTCGCTATCTGATCGTGGTGCTGCTGTTGGGCGGCATCATGAGCTACAGCAAATTAGGTCAAGATGAAGATCCGCCTTTCACCTTTCGCGCGATGGTGATACGTGCTTATTGGCCGGGCAGTAGCTCGGTTCAAATGGCTGAACAGGTTACGGATAAATTAGAAAAGAAACTGCAAGAGACCCCTTTCGTCGACAAGATACGCAGCTATTCCAAACCCGGTGAAACGCTGATCATTCTTGAGTTGCGCGAATCAACTCCACCGAAAGAAGTGCAGCAGGTTTGGTATCAGGTACGCAAAAAAATTGGCGATATGCGCAGCACCTTACCCGCGGGTGTGATGGGGCCATTGTTTAATGATGAATTCGGCGATACCTACGGTTCTATTTTTGCGCTCTCAACGGATGGATTTACCTACGCTGAAGTTAAAGACTATGCCGACTTTGTTCGTCAGCAGTTGCTAGCGGTTCCCACTGTCTCAAAAGTTGAGTTGTATGGGATTCAGGATGAAAAACTTTACATAGAATTTTCAAGCAAAAAATTTGGTCAGCTAGGCATACCGTTTGAAGCGGTGGTGGCTCAAATTAACTCACAGAATGCCGTTGAGGGAAGTGGTGTGTTGGTGACGCCGACTGATAATCTTCAGGTGCGTGTCAGTGGCGCGTTGATGACGCCGAAAGATCTTGAAAATCTTCCTTTGCGTGCCAATGGGAATACGTTCCGGTTGGGCGACTTTGCAAAAGTTACGCGTGCTTATCAGGATCCTCCGCGCGACAAAATGCGTTACAACGGCAAAGAAGTGATAGGGCTGGGCATCTCGATGGAGAAGGGCGGCGACATCATTGAGTTAGGTCGTCATTTAGATGCCGCGGCGGCCAAAATAAAAGCCAAACTTCCTGTTGGTATTGAACTTGAACGCGTCGCAGATCAGCCGCGTGCGGTGAGTTCTTCGGTCAATGAATTTCTGAAGGTGTTGGCTGAAGCGGTGATGATTGTGCTGGGTATTAGTTTTATTGCGCTGGGTCTGCACACCAAACCGCTGCGCATTGATGTTCGGCCTGGCTTGGTGGTGGCACTTACTATACCGCTGGTGTTGGCGGCTACGTTTTTAGCCATGCAAATCTTCGGTATCGATTTGCATAAAATTTCACTCGGCGCGCTGATTATTGCTTTGGGCTTGTTGGTGGACGATGCCATCATCGCTGTTGAAATGATGGTTAGAAAGATGGAAGAAGGTTTGTCGCGCTTTGATGCGGCCACTTTCGCTTATACATCCACTGCAATGCCTATGTTGACCGGTACCTTGATTACCGCTGCTGGCTTTTTGCCGATTGGCTTTGCAAAATCGGCTGCAGGTGAGTATACGTTTTCCATGTTTTCTGTGAATGCCTTGGCGCTCTTGATCTCTTGGTTTGCAGCCGTATTGTTTACTCCCTATTTGGGTTACGTTTTTCTGCGAGTTAAACCTAGCTCAAACGCCGATGGTCATCATGAATTATTTAATACGCCGTTTTACAACCGACTACGACGCGTAGTGAACTGGTGCGTTGAATGGCGCAAAACCACGATTGCATTGACGCTGGCGGGTTTCTTTTTGGGTGTATTCGGATTTAAATTTATTGAGCAGCAATTCTTCCCAGATTCGAGTCGGCTCGAGTTAATGGTCGAGTTGTGGTTGCCTGAAGGTTCGTCGTATCAAGCGACTGAGGCGCAGGCGAAAAAATTTGAACGCTTCATCATGCAGGAGCCAGGTGTTGAGAGCGTGACCAGTTATGTGGGTACGGGCAGTCCGCGCTTTTATTTGCCGCTGGATCAAATTTTCCCGCAGACGAATGTGTCACAAATCGTTGTGCTGCCCAAAGATGCCAAGGCCAGAGAAACGCTACGCTTAAAAATCAAAGCGATATTTGCTAAAGATTTTCCAGAGGTGCGCGGTCGAGTTAAGTTACTTCCTAACGGGCCACCAGTACCGTATCCCGTGCAGTTCCGCGTGACGGGGCCTGAGATTGACAAAGTTCGACTTATCGCTGATCAGGTAAAGACTGTTTTGCACACCAACGCTAACGCTGTGGGCGTGAACGATAACTGGAATGAATCAGTCAAGGTGGTGCGCATCGATCTAGACCAGGAAAAATTGCGTGCACTCGGTGTTAATTCGCAGTTAGTGATGCGCGCTGCGAATACCGTGCTGAGCGGTTCGGTGGTGGGGCAATTTAGAACCGGCGACAAACTGATTGATATCGTGATTCGTCAGCCCGTAGAAGAGCGGGCGACGATTACTGCGCTGAGTAACGCGAGCGTACCAACAGCTAGTGGCCGGCCAGTGCCACTTTCACAACTAGCGACACCACGCTTTGTGTGGGAGCCGGGCGTGATCTGGCGTGAAGGGCGTGAATGGGCTATCACGGTTCAATCCGATGTTGTCGATGGTATTCAGGGGCCGACGGTATCAGGGCAGGTTGATCCTTTGCTAGAGCCATTGCGTGCCAAATTACCACCGGGTTACAAGATCAAACTGGCAGGTGCTGCGGCCGACAGCGGCAAGGCGCAAGATTCGATTGCGGCGAATGTTCCGCTGGTGATTTTTATCGTCTTCACGCTGTTGATGCTGCAGTTACATAGCTTTTGGCGTTCACTCATGGTGTTCCTCACGGGGCCTTTGGGCGTCGCCGGCGCTGCACTGGCTTTGTTGATTTTGCAGCGGCCATTCGGTTTCGTAGCGCAGCTGGGAGTGATTGCGCTGTTTGGGATGATTATTCGAAATTCGGTGATCTTGGTTGATCAGATTGAACAAGACATTGCCGCCGGCATTTCGGCTTGGGATGCGATTGTTGGCTCGGCGGTGCGGCGGTGTCGTCCCATTTTGCTGACGGCGGCTACAGCCGTGTTGGCGATGATTCCGTTGTCACGTTCCGTGTTCTGGGGTCCGATGGCGGTGGCGATCATGGGCGGGCTGATAGTTGCCACATTACTGACGCTTTTGTTCTTGCCAGCGCTGTATGCAGCCTGGTTCCGAGTCAAGCGCCCTACAGCTCTGTAGGTTAAAAACGGAGCGTCCGCCCTGAATTTCCAGTAGAATTCAGGGTTTGAGTCACCGCCAGCATCTTGGCAACGTAGGGCGACCGCTCTTGACGCATGGTCGCCCTTTGTTTTTGTCGACGTTGGCGCGAATTACTTCAAATTCTGTGATTCCCTTTGCCGCGAGGATGGCGAAATTGGTAGACGCACCAGGTTTAGGTCCTGACGCCAGCAATGGTGTGGGGGTTCGAGTCCCCCTCCTCGCACCACAGAACTGTTTAACTTTTTTGGATGAAGCACATGGCAACTGAAGTCGAAACCCTGGAAAAACTCGAACGTCGCGTGACGCTGACCGTCGCTTTGGCCGAGATTAATTCGGAAGTGGAAAAACGCTTGAAGGTACGTGCCCGTACCGCCAAGGCACCAGGCTTTAGACCCGGCAAAGTCCCCATGAAAATGGTGGCAGCCCAGTATGGCCCTATGGTTGAAAATGAAGTTATGAACGACAAGGTCGGTCTGGCCTTTGTTCAAGCTACGTCAGCCAATAATCTACGTGTGGCAGGTTATCCACGTATCGAAGCCAAGCCCGGTGAAGCGGTCGAAGGAGCGCTGGTATTTCAAGCGACCTTTGAGGTGTATCCCGAGCTGAAGATCGGCGATCTTTCCGCTATCGAAATCGAGCAAAGCCGCTCAGACATCACCGATGCAGAAATCGATAAAACCCTCGATATTTTGCGTAAACAGCGTGTGCACTATCACACCAAAGGCGCGCATGATGCGCATGGTAATGGCGGTCCTGATACCTCAGCCCAAAATGGCGACCGAGTTACGATTGATTTCGTAGGCAAAATTGATGGCGTTGAATTTGCCGGCGGCAAAGCCGATGACTTCCCGTTCGTTCTTGGAGAAGGGCGCATGCTGGCTGATTTTGAAAAAGCGGCAATTGGCCTGAAAAAGGGTGAATCGCGTACTTTTCCATTGGCATTTCCTGAGGATTACCACTCCAAGGATTTGGCAGGTAAAACAGCCGAATTCTCGATCACGGTTAAAAACGTTGAATGGGCGCACATGCCTGAAGTCGATGCTGACTTTGCTCGCTCGCTGGGCATCCCAGACGGCGATTTGCAAAAAATGCGTGATGATGTCAGAGCTAACCTTGAGCGTGAGGTGGGTAACCGTATTAAATCGCGCACTAAAACCAGCGTATTAGACGCGTTGGTTAAAGTGGCTGAACTTGACGTTCCTAAAGCACTGTTAGAGCAAGAATCAGAGCGTTTGGCCAGCATGACGCGCGAAGACATGAAGCAGCGTGGAATGAATGTCAATGACATGCCTTTCCCTGCCGATCTATTTACTCAACAAGCCGATCGTCGCGTGCGTATTGGATTGATTTTGTCCGAGCTGGTTAAAGCAAATTCTTTGCATGCGACTGCGGAGCAAATTAAAGCCTTCGTAGAAGATCTTGCAAAAGCTTACGAAGACCCGCAGCAAGTACTGAAGTACTACTACAGCGATCGCAATCGTTTGGCTGATGTCGAAGCGATGGTGGTTGAAGAAAATGTAGTGAAGTTCGTGCTTGAAAAAGCGAAAGTCAAAGAAGTGACGGTTGCTTTTGATGAGTTAATGAATAGCCAGAATGAAGGCTAATCATTAATTGCTGATTAAGCGATTAATTTGAACTTAGTACAGACTGATTTTTTTGTTTTTTGGTTTGCCGAGGATCGTTTTTTTAGATCCAACGCTTTATAGTTTTCATGGGAAATCAAATGACCGATAGCATCCACCGTAAATCTGCGATCGACACCGACATGCTTGGTATGGTCCCAGTCGTTATTGAGCAGAGTGGTCGTGGCGAGCGCGCCTACGACATTTACTCGCGCCTGCTGAAAGAGCGAGTAATATTTTTGGTGGGGCCGGTTAACGATCATACGGCTAACCTTGTTGTGGCTCAGTTACTCTTCCTGGAAAGTGAAAATCCAGAAAAAGATATTTCGCTTTACATTAACTCACCAGGTGGCTCGGTATCAGCCGGACTGGCGATTTACGACACGATGCAATTCATTAAGCCGGACGTATCAACCCTATGTACAGGTTTGGCGGCTTCTATGGGCGCGTTCCTGTTGGCTGCAGGTGCCAAGGGTAAGCGTTTTTCGCTTCCGAATTCGCGCATCATGATTCATCAACCCTTAGGTGGGGCAAGTGGTCAGGCGTCCGATATCGAAATTCAGGCGCGTGAAATTCTCTATTTGCGTGAACGACTCAACACTATTTTGTCTGAAAAAACTGGCCAAAACATGGATCAGATCGGTCGTGACACTGACCGCGACAACTTCATGTCTGCCGAGCAGGCCGTTGAATACGGCATGATCGACAAGGTCTTAACTCATCGCGCCGAGTAGCATTTTTGATAATTATCGTTCTGCTAGCGGGCTAACGCATCCCGAATTAGGCCTGCCTGCGTGACGAATTTCGAATTCGCAGGTAAGATCGTCTCAAATCCATCCATTTTGCGTGCACATGTCCGATAAAAAGTCTTCCGGCGGCGAAAAATTACTTTATTGCTCATTTTGCGGTAAGAGCCAGCACGAGGTTAAAAAGCTAATAGCTGGCCCCTCGGTTTTCATTTGCGATGAATGTATTGATCTGTGCAATGACATCATTCGCGATGAGGCTTCCACCGTAGAAACAGTAGGTAGCCCCAAATCTGATCTTCCTACACCACAAGAAATTCTCGACATGCTGGGTCAGTACGTCATTGGTCAAGAAACGGCCAAGCGCACTCTCTCAGTCGCTGTCTATAACCACTACAAGCGCTTACGTCATCTTGGTAAAAAAGATGACGTTGAACTAGCCAAGAGCAACATTCTTTTGGTCGGTCCAACAGGTTCAGGTAAAACCTTGTTAGCTCAGACACTCGCACGTATGTTGAACGTGCCTTTCGTTATTGCCGATGCGACCACGCTGACTGAAGCGGGTTATGTTGGTGAGGACGTTGAAAACATTATTCAGAAACTGCTTCAAAACTGTAACTATGAAGTCGAGAAGGCGCAGAAAGGTATTGTCTATATCGATGAGATAGACAAGATATCGCGCAAATCAGATAACCCGTCGATCACACGCGATGTTTCTGGTGAAGGCGTTCAGCAGGCCTTGTTGAAACTGATCGAAGGCACGATGGCGTCGGTCCCACCACAAGGTGGTCGTAAGCATCCAAACCAAGATTTTGTTCAGATAGACACCACGAATATTTTATTCATTTGCGGTGGTGCGTTCGATGGTCTGGCGAAAATTGTCTTGAACCGCTCTGAGAAAAGTGGCATAGGTTTTTCAGCAGAAGTTAAGACGCAGGCAGAGCGCAGTGCAAGTGAAGTGATGCAAGACGCTGAACCTGAAGATTTGATTAAGTTTGGTTTGATTCCAGAGCTGGTTGGACGTTTGCCAGTGGTAGCCACCTTGTCTGAGTTGACCGAAGACGCATTAATCCAAATTTTGCTTGAGCCTAAGAATGCATTGATCAAGCAATATTCCAAGCTGCTTGAGATGGAAGGTGCCGAGCTTGAAGTTAGACCGGGTGCGTTGCATGCGATCGCTAAAAAAGCGCTCAAGCGTAAAACAGGTGCACGTGGTCTAAGGTCTATCGTTGAGCATGCGCTGCTGGACGTGATGTTTGAGTTGCCGAATGAGCAAAATGTTGCCAAGGTAGTTGTAGACGAAAACACCATCAATAATGGTGCTAAGCCTCTGCTTATTTATCATGAACCGCAAAAAGTGTCGGGTGCAAAGTAGGTCGAAGAAGAAAAATGCTTAAAATTTCGCAAAAAAAGCGATTAAATCGCCTTTTATTGGCGGTTTTTTGAACAAAAGCATTACAATCGACTCAATAGCACTGTGTCCCGGCTTCAAAGCAAAAGCCACCCGAGGCGACTCGTGAGTGGCTTTTTTATTAAGTTTGTTTTGTGCTGGCTAGTTTATCCGGCTGAATTGAGTAATGTGTGATCGATATTGACTTGTTTGGTTTTAAATTGTCAGTAAGCGATAAAACACTAGCTGCAGTATGGTTTGTTAATAATAGGGCTTGTGATTGGCTAATTCGTGCCAACATAGCTTGAAGGTTTGTTCAAAAGGCTTGCAATGACCATAACTTCACATTTTTCCGAACCCACCCAACTTCCTTTATTGCCTTTGCGCGATGTGGTGGTGTTCCCGCATATGGTGATACCGTTGTTTGTTGGTCGTCCCAAGTCCATCAAGGCGCTTGAAGCGGCCATGGAACAAGGTAAGAGCATCATGCTGGCAGCCCAGAAAGCTGCCGCCAAGGATGAGCCCTCTGCCGATGATATTTATGAAATTGGGTGTATAGCCAATATTCTCCAAATGCTGAAACTTCCCGACGGTACCGTTAAGGTTCTCGTTGAAGGGGCTCAGCGCGCACGGATTCATAGCATCAGCGAAGTTGAAACTCACTTTGTTGCTGATCTTTCTCCGGTCGAGTCGGAAGCTGGCGATGAATCTGAGGTCGAAGCGATGCGTCGCGCGATCGTTCAGCAATTTGATCAGTATGTAAAACTCAACAAAAAAATTCCTCCGGAAATATTGACCTCGCTCGCCGGCATTGATGATGCTGGTCGCTTGGCCGATACGATTGCCGCTCACTTGCCTTTGAAGCTAGAGCAAAAACAAGTGATCTTGGAAATTTTCAATGTCGCTAAGCGTCATGAGCATCTGCTGGGCCAACTTGAAGCTGAGCTAGATATTCTGCAAGTCGAAAAACGTATTCGCGGGCGTGTTAAGCGCCAGATGGAAAAATCTCAGCGCGAGTACTACCTGAATGAACAGGTCAAAGCGATACAAAAAGAATTAGGCGAAGGCGAAGAGGGGGCTGATCTCGAAGAGCTGGATAAGAAAATTATCGCAGCCAAGATGCCTAAAGAGGCGAGAGAAAAAGCACAAAGCGAACTCAAAAAGTTAAAGCTGATGTCGCCTATGTCAGCTGAAGCCACCGTGGTACGCAATTACATCGACGTGTTGATCGGTTTGCCATGGAAGAAAAAATCCAAAGTAAATCACGATCTGACCCACGCTGAAAAAGTGCTGGAAGATGATCATTACGGCCTCGAAAAAATTAAAGAACGCATTCTCGAGTATCTTGCTGTTCAGCAGCGTGTCGAAAAAGTAAAGGCACCGATTCTTTGTTTCGTTGGCCCTCCGGGTGTCGGTAAAACCTCGCTGGGTCAATCGATTGCGCGCGCGACCAATCGTAAATTTGTGCGTATGGCCTTGGGCGGCGTGCGAGATGAAGCCGAGATTCGTGGTCATCGTCGCACCTACATCGGCTCGATGCCGGGCAAGATATTGCAAAGCCTGACCAAGTCGACTGTGCGTAATCCATTGTTCTTGTTGGATGAGATAGACAAGCTTGGACAAGATTTCCGTGGCGATCCTGCTTCAGCTTTGCTGGAGGTGCTTGACCCAGAACAGAATCATACGTTTGCCGATCATTACGTCGAAGTGGACTTTGATTTATCCGACGTCATGTTTGTGGCGACTGCAAACTCGTTGAATATTCCACCGGCCTTGTTAGATCGTATGGAAGTTATTCGTCTCTCGGGTTACACCGAAGATGAAAAAACCAACATTTCGCAACGCTATTTGATTCCAAAGCAGATTAAAAACAATGGTCTGAAAGACAGTGAAATTAGTATTGCTGAGTCAGCAGTGCGCGACATCATTCGTTATTACACTCGTGAAGCCGGCGTTCGTTCATTAGAGCGCGAAATTTCTAAAATTTGTCGTAAGGTCGTGAAGATGCTTCTATTGAAGAAGCAAGAATCCAAAGTCACGATCAATGCAAAAAATCTTGGAAAATTCTTGGGTGTGCGTCGCTACGATTTTGGTGTGGCTGACAAAGACAATCAAATCGGACAAGTCGTTGGCTTAGCGTGGACCGAGGTTGGTGGCGATCTACTGACTATCGAGTCGATGACTATGCCTGGCAAGGGTAATGTGATTCGTACCGGTACCTTGGGTGATGTGATGAAGGAATCCATTGAGGCTGCCCGTACTGTGGTCCGTAGTCGTGCCAGAGTCCTCGGTGTGAAGAGTGATGTGTTCGATAAAACGGATATTCACATTCACGTGCCTGAAGGTGCTACACCTAAGGATGGCCCTTCTGCAGGTATTGCGATGACAACAGCGATGGTGTCGGTGTTTACCGGCATTCCTGTCAGAGCAGACGTTGCGATGACAGGTGAGATCACACTACGGGGTGAAGTATTACCTATCGGTGGTTTGAAAGAAAAATTACTGGCTGCACTGCGTGGTGGTATCAAGACTGTTTTGATACCTGAACAAAATGTAAAAGATCTTGCAGACATTCCAGAGAATGTTAAAAATCGTCTTGAGATTGTTCCTGTTCGATGGATAGACAAGGTGCTGGAAATTGCACTTGAGCGTCACCCTGTGCCATTGACGGAAGAAGAAGCGGCACCAGCAGCAGCTGTTAAGGCTGCTGATGGCACAACAGATCCGGCAGTTGTCAAGCACTAAGTCAATGTGTTTTAAAAGAAGAAGCGCTCTTCGGAGCGCTTTTTTGATGCAATTTGTTTATGCAAAAAATGATTTATGACAGCGCTGTAAGCAGTAACTTTTGATAAATGCGTTCTTTGTGAATCAATAGGTTACAGCTTTAGGTGCAATCATTTATGCAATTTATATGCTTTAAATAATAGTTTTATGACTAGTATTTCACTCGTGTTGTCTGGTAAATTTCTTGACACTACTGGGCGTCGCTAGTCTAATAACCGCTGCGGAATTTTCTGCAGCACTCGAGTCGGTTTTTTTCATAACAAACCGGTAGCCGAAATAAATTCAATAACACTTCCTAGGGGGAGTCAGTGAACAAAACTGAACTGATAGATGAAATTGCAAAAGCAGCTGACATTTCAAAAGCATCTGCTAGTCGCGCGCTTGAAGCCGTGATTGATTCCGTAACTGCGACATTGAAGGAAGATGGCACAGTCACCCTCGCTGGATTTGGTACCTTTGCTGTCAGCGCACGCGCTGCACGCACAGGCCGTAATCCACGTACCGGTGAAGAGATCAAAATCGCCGCGTCTAAGGTGCCGAAATTTAAGCCTGGCAAAGCGCTGAAAGATGCGTTAAACTAATCGTTTTTCCGGCGCCGTGACATGCGTTCGGAGTAGCTGACTAAGTCGAAACGACGTAACAATGTTTCAGAGGGTGCTTAGCTCAGTTGGTAGAGCGGCGCCCTTACAAGGCGTAGGTCGGGAGTTCGAGCCTCTCAGCACCCACCAACAAGTCAGCACGATGTTTTATGTAGTATTAGGAGTGGTAGTTCAGTCGGTTAGAATACCGGCCTGTCACGCCGGGGGTCGCGGGTTCGAGTCCCGTCCACTCCGCCAAACCCGAAAAAGGCGAACTTCTAGTTCGCCTTTTTTTTTACCATCACGATAAAGCGTCATTAGCCAAGAGCCGCTGGTCAGTGGTATTTTTTGTCTGGTTGATGTTTACTTAGTTTATTAAAAAAGTCCGCTACAAAAAGTGGGCTGGAGACCTTCGCCGAGTACCTGCCATGCTTGAGTTTATTCGTACCCACCAGCGTTTGATGCAGTTCATTCTGCTGCTAATCATTTTCCCTTCGTTCGCTTTTTTTGGAATTGAAAGCTATTTGCGCATGAGCGACAAAGAGCCTCCAGTGGCCAAAGTTGCCGGACAAAACATCACCCAGCGTGAATGGGATGCGGCACAAGCTCGACAGATAGAACGTTTCAAACAAGTCTTTGGTGAGCAATTTAATCAAAACATGTTCGATTCTCCAGAGGCGCGACAAGGCGTGCTGGAAAATTTATTAGCTCAACGAGCTATGTCTGCTCACGTGATGGAAAATCATTTGACGGTGTCTAACGACACCCTTAGAAACACCATCGCTGAAATTCCTGGCCTTAAAAATCCAGACGGCCAGTTTGATAAGCAGCGTTATCAGCAGCTCTTGGCAGCCCAAGGATTAACACCGGAAAAATTTGAGGCGGGTCTGCGCCATGACCTGGCCGTGCAACAAATTAATGCCGTGGTTCAAGGCACCGCATTTTCACCTAAATCAGTGGTGTCTCGCGTATCCTCGCTGAATCAACAGGCACGAGAAGTTCAAGAATTGGTATTGTCATTACAGTCGTTCCGCTCGCAGGTAAAAATTACGGATGCGATGGCTGAAGAGTATTACAAACAACATCCAGCACAATTCGAGCTGCCAGAAACAGTTAAAGCCGAAGTGGTCGTCTTTAACCCAGATGTGGTCGAAGCACGAATTGTGGTTAGCGATGCGGACATCAAAACGTATTACGACCAAAATTTAGCGCGTTATAAGACCGATGAACAACGTCGCGCCAGCCATATTTTGATCGCTGCCGGTAAAGACGCTCCAGCAGCAGATAAAGCAGCAGCAAAAGCCAAGGCAGAAAAAATTCTTGCTCAGTTACGTAAGAGCCCGAATGAATTCGCCAAACTCGCCAAGGAAAATTCTCAAGATCCCGGTTCGGCTGAACGTGGTGGCGATTTGGATTTTTTTGGTAAAGGCATGATGGTTAAACCTTTTGAAGAAGCCGCTTACGCGTTAAAAGAAGGTGAGATCAGTGACGTTGTTCAATCCGATTTCGGCTTCCACATTATTCGTTTGACTGCTTTAAAGGCGGCGACGACTCGTCCCTTATCTGAAGTTAAAGCCAATATCGCTGATGAAATTCGTCGTCAACAAGTTGGGAAAAAATACTCCGAAATGGCGGAAATTTTCACCAACATGGTCTACGAACAGCCTGATAGCCTGAAGCCTGTCGCCGAAAAACTTGGCCTTAAAATAGAAACGATTACTGGTTTAACACGCAAGCCCAGCACGGCATATCCAAAAACGGCGGCCTACAATCAACCTAAATTTTTAAGTGCTATTTTTTCGGATGAAGCTACTAAAAATAAGCGCAATACAGAAGCTATTGAAGTCGGACCACGCTTTTTGATTGCTGGCCATGTCATTGAGTACAAGCCGGTGACACACAGTCCATTGTCACAAGTGAGACAGCAGGTGGAAGAATCCATCATGCTGCTGGAAACAGAAAAGCTCGCTTTGAAGACAGGTGAAGCTAAGTTAGCTGAATTACGTAATGGCGGAACAGCAGATTTTTCTGCTGCGAAGGCGATATCGCGTAACAATAATTCGAGTACTCCACCTCCTGCGGTGTATGCCATCATGAAGGCAGATGTCACTAAACTGCCAGCCTATGTGGGTGTTAATCTGGGTGGTATGGGCTATCGTATTTTCCGCATCAACAAAATTGTTGAACAGCCGGCTGATGAGGCCAGTGCCAAATCAGAAGAGCAGCAAGTGAATGAATTTTTAGCGGCCCAAGAAATGGCGGCGTATTTGGGTGTGATTAAAAAACGCGCTAATGCAGAAATTCTGAAACCTGCTGCTTTGGCAAAGGCAAAACCTGCGACCGCACCGGTCAAGCAATAAGCAGTAAACGTCGTAGAGAGAACAGGTCGCCAGATCGGCTTATTGCATGATCTGGCGCGCAGCTTCTTCAAATGCGGCGACCGAAATATCAGGCAAAGTCACTTCCATCCCTCTAGCGTAGTTCTTGAAATTTCGCTCTATTGATTTCAGATAGGCGGGATCGTAGTGCTCCACTAATAGTGATTCCACCAGCGTGCCAATCTCATTAGATTGCGCGAGCGACTGCCATTGCCGCATT
>JBEGSP010000099.1:0-3562 GCA_041179845.1 Pseudomonadota bacterium | reverse complement strand
GCGCCAGCGGCTGCGCGCCAGCTGACCTGCTACACTATTGGCATGCGACGACTGATTGCCTTTTTGTTGATATCACTAATTGGATTCCAGACCTCCTGGGCCACGGTGACGAGTTATTGCCAACACGAGCAGGGGATAGGTGCTCGTCATTTGGGTCATCACGAGCACCAACATGATCACCCGTCATTGATCAAAGCTGATGGGCAAGATGATCAGCAAATTAATCACCTTAATACGCAACAAAATCTTGCTAGCGCCAGCGTTGATCTCGATTGCAGCTTGTGTCATGCAGCCTGCATAGTGGCACTGCTTCCCGATTCGACTCCGGCGATAACAACTCAAGTGACGCTGGATTTGAGTTATGCGCTGACTCTGCATCCTCCCTCTGCACCGAACGATCTTCCTGAACGACCTAATTGGTCGTAATCACTTTTTTGTCTGGTCAGCCCTTGTCGGAGTTGACTGGATTGTTCAAGCGCAAAGGCGATTCTTCATGAGCGCCTTACGTTCATTCAGTTCAGTTAACTAAAAACGAGTAAACGGCACTGTGCCGAGCTGACTATCGAATGCAGCGATTGGAGAGTCGGATGTCCTTTCATCACATGATTAAACGTAGTTCGTCAACACGTCAGCATTACATGCGCCAGTCAGTTTTATATGTGCTTATGAGTGCGTCTTTGGCGGCAACAGCGCAAACCGCAGAGCCTTTAGTGCTTGATACTCTAGCCAATCAAGTCGAGACAGCTGCATTGGCTGAGCCTGCTCAGGCATTAACGATCGAAGCAGCGATACGATTGGCGTTGGAACGCAATCCCAATTTAGCGGCAGCGCGTCGAGAAATCGAGGCGACCGATGCGCAAATTTTACAAGGATCGTTACGACCGAATCCTGAATTCGTTTATCTCGCAGAAGATACGCGTAGCGTTTCTCGAACGAGTACAGCGCAGTTAGATGTACCGATTGAAATGGGTGGTAAACGTGACGCGCGTGTGGAAGCGGCAACGCGTACTAAAAGTGCGGCAGTTTCTGAGTTGATGGCACGTCAGTTGCAAATACGTGCATCAACCATGGCCGCGTTTTTTGATGTGGTTGCAGCGCAAGAGCTAACAGCATTAACCCGCGATACGCTAGTTTTAGCTATGCGAGCATCAGACATTGCGGGCAAGCGAGTGACTGCTGGGAAGATCTCACCTGTTGAAGAAATAAAAGCGCGTGTGGCCGAAGCGGGCGTGCGGCTTTCACTAACCCAAGCAGAGAGTGAATTGCGGAATGCGCGACGACGCTTAAGTAATTTATGGGGGAATCCATCGCCTCGGTTTACCGAAGTCGTGAGTCAGAGTGATCGCATGCCGGATTTGCCAACTCGCGACGTGGTACAAAGCCGGCTGGCGATCTCACCTGTGCTCGAGCGAGCACAGCAGGAAGTAGAGCGGCGCAAATCATTGGTTACAGTTGAACAAACGAAAACCGTTCCGGACATTACCTTTAGCTTAGGAATGAAGCGGCGTGAAGATGTCGCACGTGATCAAGTCATGGTTGGGGTATCCATACCACTACCCGTATTTAATCGTAATCAAGGTAATTTACTCGAAGCCTTAAAGCGTGAAGATAAAGCACGTGACGAATTGGCGGCTATAAAACTATCGTTGTACGGCGACGCACTGCAAATTCTAGAGCGGATCAGTGCGCGACGTGATGAAACAGAATTACTACAAAAAAGCTTATTGCCGGGCGCTAAGTGGGCCTATGAGGCGGCGACGATTGGTTTTGAAAATGGAAAATTTAGTTTTCTTGAAGTTCTGGATGCGCAACGTACCTATTTCAGTGCGAAATCTCAGTACCTGACCGCGCTCTCTGCCCTATATACCGCCATTGCGGATCTCGAAAGTTTGCTCGGGGGAGTTGAAGGCATCTCGGCGACATCATCAGCGAAAGAATAAACATGAACACTCAATTTAAGAAATCAGAGACGGGTATCAGTGGGAAGCAATGGTTGGTGATTATTGCTGTGCTGATTGTGGGTGCTGCACTGGCATTTTTGATACTGACTACACGTAAACAAGTCGATGCGAATCCATTCGACGACGATGGTCCGCGTCCCGCCGCCGCCGCGGCAGCTGTGCCTAAAGAAGCGAACAAAGTAGTGATGGATGAAGCGCAGGTAAAAGCGAGCGATATTCATGTGGCCAGCGCAGGCGCGTTAGCCATTTCTACCAAATTGCAATTTCCAGGCGAAATACAAATCAACGATGATCGGACGGTGCATGTGGTGCCGCGTGTATCGGGGGTCGCAGAAGCTGTTTTGGTAAGCACGGGACAATTCGTTAAAAAAGGCCAAACACTCGCCGTGTTTTCTAGTCAAATGATTTCTGAGCAGCGCAGCGCATTGCAGACGGCACAAAAACGTTTGAGCTTAGCTAATACGATTTATCAGCGCGAAAAAACCTTGTGGGAACAAAAAATCACTGCGGAGCAGGATTATCTGCAAGCCTTGCAGGGTTTGCGAGAAGCAGAGATTGCGGTTGATAACGCTCAGCAGAAATTGTCTGCTCTGGGTGTCATCCTAAATAACAACGCGAACTCAAGTAGTCTTAATCGTTTTGAATTGCGCGCACCCTATGATGGGTTGGTGGTTGAGCGTAATTTGAGCGTAGGCGAGGCAGTAAAAGAAGATACGCCTATTTTTATCATCTCTGATCTGTCGACCGTCTGGGCTGAAGTACATATACCTGCAAAAGATCTTCCGCATGTGCGCATGGGCGACAAAGTGACTTTGCGTGCGACAGCCTTTGATGCGCAAACAACGGGCACGGTTGCATTTATTGGTGCGTTAGTTGGTGAACTCACACGCATGGCAAAGGCGCGTATTGTGTTGGCCAATCCACAAGGTGCGTGGCGTCCGGGTTTGTTCGTAAGCGTAGAAGTGAAAGCTGCTGAAGTTCAGGTACCGATTGCGATTGAAACTGACGCCTTACAAACGCTGGGAACGCAGCAAGTAGTCTTTGTGCGAACTGATAACGGTTTTAAAGCCCATCCAGTAAAACTAGGTCTCAATGATGGCAAGCATGTTGAGGTTTTGGAAGGGCTTGCAGCCGGCGCTCGCTACGCCGCTAAGGGTAGTTACATTCTTAAATCAGAATTGTCGAAGCTGACAACTGAAGATGGCTATTAAGCGGGGCGACATACATTATGTTTGAATCACTGATTCGGTTTTCTATAGCGCAGCGCATGCTGGTCTTGCTGCTGGCGGTGGGTGTTGCGATTGCTGGCATCTATAGCTATCAACGTCTGCCGATTGATGCCGTACCTGACATCACCAATGTGCAAGTACAAATCAATACTCTGGCGCCAGGATATTCGCCGCTAGAGGCGGAACAGCGCGTCACCTATCCACTTGAGACGGTGATGGCCGGTCTACCTAACTTGCAACAGACACGTTCTTTGTCACGCTATGGCCTGTCACAAGTTACGGTCATCTTTAAAGAAGATACGGATATATTTTTTGCGCGCCAGCTAGTGAATGAACGCATCACTCAGGCGCGCGACAAACTCCCAGCTGGAT
>JBEGSP010000098.1:0-14650 GCA_041179845.1 Pseudomonadota bacterium | reverse complement strand
AAAATGCAATTCCGTATTCAGGCCTAACCGTAGTTTCAGGCCTAGCCTAAGATTAGCGACGCAAAGCTTTAATCTCCTGCAATACGCAAACTAAAATGCCATCTCATCGAGATGGCATTTTTTTATATATTTATTCTGCTGCGCTTATTTTGATGCGCTTTTGGCGAGTTTATTTATGATCCGATTAGGCTGAAAAAGGTCGCATCAAAGAAAGCGCGAGGATACGTAAATCCAGCCAAATTCCCTGCTGATTGACATAGCTCTGTGCATATTCCAGACGTACGGGTAAAACTTTCTCAACGTAGGCTTCTTCTAATTCGTCACCCGTTAACCCCGCCAATAACTGAGGCTCTTGCCGAAAACTCACGGTAGACAAATCAAATAAACCCGGTCTGATGGACAGCACGATTTTACGAATCTCGGTCGGATAACAACCCACATAACGCGGTAATTCTACCCGCGGCCCAACCAAAGAAAAATCACCGCGAATGACATTTAACAATAATGGCCAACGTGAGATTCCCGTTCGCCGCAAAATAGCACCCACTCGAGTTACCTCTTCTCCATGGCATCCGCCTACGGTTTCCATTGCATCCGGTTCAGACAAGGCGGTTCGAAATTCCCATACTTTCACCATGCGCCCATGTTTACCCACTCTGTGTGAACGCGTGAACACAGGGGCTGCCGATTCGATTCTCAATATCAAAATTATCAGAACGCCGAATGGCGCGAGCACAGCACAAGCCAGCAAACTAAGCACCACATCCAGAAATCGTTTCATTATTTTTCAGCTCAAAAGAAGTCTCTAAAAACACTCACTCATAAAATCGCCGTCACCATAGCATTATTCAGCGTATCACCTTGGACTCAAGGCTAGACGTTAAAATAGATCTTTCGCAGTCATGCCTTTTCGCTGGTTAATGTGTGTCTGGTCCGATTCCCTCTGGAGAAAATTTTGAAAATAGCAATTGCTGGTTGTGGGTATGTGGGTTTATCGATGGCTGTTTTGCTGGCACAGCACAACGAGGTAGTCGCCTACGATATCAGCACTAGCAAGGTCGATGATCTGAATCGGAAGATCTCGCCTATCAAAGATACCGATATTGAGCACTATCTCAAAACAAAACCACTCAAGCTGCGTGCTACAGCCAACAAAGAAGATGCGTTTGCCAATGCGAATTTCGTCATCATCGGCACCCCCACTGATTACGACCCGCAAACGAATTATTTCGACACGAGTTCTGTAGAGACCGTGATTGAAGAAGTTAAAGTCATTAATCCTGCGGCGCATATCGTCATCAAATCAACGATTCCCGTAGGCTTTACGGCACGGATGATCGCGAAACACCAGTGTCCAAATATTATCTTTTCGCCCGAGTTTCTGCGCGAAGGCCAGGCGCTTCATGACAATCTTCACCCTTCTCGGATTGTGATCGGTTCACAGGATGAAGCCGGTCGTACTTTTGCGCAGCTGCTAAAGCAAGCCGCACTCAAAGAAGATGTACCCGTACTCTTCATGGGCCCCACAGAGGCCGAAGCCGTCAAACTCTTTGCCAATACCTTTCTTGCGATGCGCGTGGCATTTTTTAATGAGCTTGATACGTATGCCGCAAGTCATGGTCTGGATACGCGTCCCATCATTGATGGCGTTAGTCTCGATCCGCGCATCGGAAATTATTACAACAATCCTTCCTTTGGTTACGGTGGCTATTGCCTGCCCAAAGACACTAAGCAAATGCTGGCTAATTACAAAGACGTGCCACAAAACCTAATTCACGCCATTGTTGAATCCAACAGTACGCGCAAAGATTTTGTGGCCGAAAGCATCGTCCGTCGCAACCCAAAAACGGTGGGCATTTACCGCTTGACGATGAAAGCAGGCTCGGACAACTTCCGTTCCTCCAGCATTCAGGGAATCATGAAACGCATCAAGGCCAAAGGCATTGAAGTTATCGTCTACGAACCCACCATTAACGATGCTGAATTCTTTCGCTCCAAAGTAACTCATGATCTCGAGGCATTCAAACGCCAAGCCGACGTAATCGTTGCCAATCGAGTAACGAATGATCTGTCCGATGTGCTCGATAAGGTCTACAGCAGGGATTTATTTGGTGGCGACTAAATAGACATAAGGTCTGCGGCCGCAATAACTTTTGCTGTGAACCGGCCGTATTACAGCCATTAATCAGCATTTTCTTTAAAAACCCCCACCAGGCAGCGACTCCGCCGCCCCAACACCTTGCTTTAATAGTTTCAAAATAAAAACATTAGGGTAAAGCTTGCCGACCCCGGGTCGATTAAAACAAGGGGCAATGGCGAGACCTAGGGTCCGCTTTGCCAGCGCTCGTGTTTAGGCGCTTAGCAGCAGGTAACAAGCTAGCTCTCAGATAACCGAACCCGTCTGGTGGATTGAATGAGCGTTTTTTCGGATTACACCGATGCACAGGTCGCAGCATTTGGTACGGCGCAAATCGCCGCGCTGTCGGCCGCACAAATCGCCGCTTTAGGTACGGACCTGTCACGCCTGACGTCGTTGCAAACGGCGGCATTCAGCGCGACCCAGATTCGGGCTATCGACGATCCATCGCTCTTCACATCCAAAAATATTGTTGGCCTCTCAGCGAAACAGCTGGCCAGTTTAAGCACCACGCAACTGGCTAAATTAGGCACCGTCCATATGGCGGTGCTGAGCGCAGATCAGTTGGCTGGATTCACCACCGCGCAGGTGAACAAACTTAGCACCCTACAAATTGGTGCAATCAAGGATGCGAATATCGTCGGCCTGACGCCGGCACAAGTGGCCGCGATTACATCCGACCAAATCAGCGGACTAACAACTTCTCAGCTCGCCAAGCTAACTGCATCCCAGATCGCCGCCATAACCACCTCGGCCCTGACGCAGTTGTCAGTGGATACCCAAGTACCCGCCTTAAAATCAGAACAGCTAGCCGCATTGAAATTAGCCCAGCTCGCTGCGATGACGACCGATCAAGTTGCGGCGATCGGCACCAGCGCAATCGTCGGCCTAACCAATACCCAGATCGCTGCGTTAACGACCGGAACGACCGGTCAATTAGCGGCGCTCACACCAACGCAAATAGCGAAATTAGCGTCGGGACAATTAGCCGCTCTAACTGCCGCACAAGTCAGTTCTATGACTACGGCTCAAGTAGCAGGTATTGAAGCGGCTGATTTACCCGCCATGTCGGCTGCCGGCGTGGGTGCCTTGTCGGCCGATCAACTCACGGCGATGAAATCCCTGCTGAGTAAATTCAAGGCTGGCCAAATCCCCGGCCTAAAAGCCACCGAACTGGCCAAACTTGATTCGTCGCTGTTCGGTGAACTGACCTCCGAGCAATTGGCCGCGCTTACGCCAACTCAACTCGCTAAATTAACGTCGGACCAACTTGCTGGCATCAGTTCAGCCGCAGTTACTGGATTGACTGCTTCTCAGATAGCTCAACTGACCACTGGCGCTACTGGCCAATTACCCGGCTTGACCGCAGCGCAAATCGCTAAATTGACAGCTCCGCAGTTGAGCGGACTGACGGCTAACCAACTAGCCAAGCTATCGTCCGACCAAATTAAAGGTCTCGATCCCGCTGTGCTGGGCAAAATGAGTAACGCCCAACTCCGAGCATTCACCATTGATCAAGTTGGCGCACTCACCACTGCCCAAGTGGCCGGCATAACTACATCGCAAATCAAAGCATTGTCTGGTGATCAATTACGCGCATTCACTGCGGATCAACTTAAAGCGATACCACCTGCCAACCTAGCTGCGTTGACGAACTCACAAATCAAGGCCATGTCTGAATTGGGCGCAGCAGAAATCAAACAGTTAAGTGGCGATGAACTAAAGACCTATCTCGACAATCATCCAATTACCGAAATCGACACCAACTCGATCAATGGATTCACGCCTGATCAATTGAAGGGGCTCTCCACGGATCACATTGCGAAATTAAGCAATCTTCAAGTAGGGGCTATTAGTACTGAGAGCCTTGCAGCTCTGGATGATCAGAGCTTGACGGCGTCATTCAGCGCACCTCAAGTACAAGCACTCAGCACTCAGCAAGTAGCAGCCCTATCGGAGAGTGCATTACAAGGAATAGGTAGCAAAATCGCCAATCTGACCGCTGCAGGTTTTGGCGCACTAAGCGGCGACCAACTAGCGCAACTGTCGGAAACGCAAGTAGCATCATTAGCTGGTCGGCAAATCGCTAGTTTGACGCAAGAAAAACTAGAAAAAATAGCGATAGACAAAATGGGAGCCACGCAGATTGGCTCGATGAATCCGACGCAGATACAAAACTTATCCGCTGACGCACTACAAAAAATTTCTGCCGCCGGAATGCAAGGCTGGACACCCGCACAGATTAAATTACTCTCAGCACCACAGTTAGAAAAACTATCGGCAGATCAAATTGGCGGTATACGTGCCACCAGTTTATCGGGACTCACTACTGCTGCAATTGCACAGTTAGATGCGACGCAATTAGGTGGATTAACGACCTCACAAATACCGAAACTCAGCGCAGCTCAAATTCAAGCCATGGGTCTGGATGTCACCAACTTATCTGGTGATCAAATCGGCGCCATGAACCAAGTGCAAATTTCAGGATTGACGGCCGATCAATTAGGAGGCATGAGCGCCAGCAAAATTGCAGCGATCAAAGCCGCTGCAATCGCAGGCTTATCTGCCGCTCGCATTGGCAGCCTGAGTGCAGAACAGGTCGGCGGGATGACCGGAGCCCAACTCTCAAAGTTGAACAAAGCGCAGATACAAGCGATGGACCCGATTGATATCGCTAGCATATCAACCGACAGTATCAGCGGCATGGGCATGCAACAACTGGCCAATCTCACCGGAGTTCAGTTAACTCAGCTAACCAAAGAACAAATAGCCGCGATGTTACCTGCGCAAATGTCATCCTTTAGCGCACCGCAACTCGCTTGGATGTCAAATGATCAGCTGGACACTTTTTCAACGAGCCAAATTAAGGGTATCCGAGCCACCTCTATACCTGGCTTAACCGAAAGTCAGATCGCAGGCTTAGGCTCGGAAAAACTTGGCGCGATGAACCAATCACAAGTTCAAGCATTAACGGCGAAACAGCTGGCTGCTATACCTAAAGATGATTTGCAAAATTGGTCTGCTGACGCGGTTTCCTTACTGACAAAAAATCAACTCAAGGTTTTTAACGCCGACCAAATGGGCGTGATCAACTATCAACAACTCGATGCCCTTGCTTACGCCAGAAAACTTGGCTTACTTAGCCTGAAACAAGTTGCGTCGATTGATCCAGATGCGATCAGCAGCGTAGATAAATCGACGATTACAAAATTTTCTGCGGCACAAATAAGTGCGTTCACGACAGCACAAGTAGCTGCACTCGGTACCGCACAAGTCCAAGCAATTGATGCCACCGACATTCGCTCCATGTCAGCTGATCAGATTGCGGCACTCTCACCAACGCAAGCAGCGGCATTAACTACATCACAAATTGCTAATCTTGGTGCGCCACTTATACGCTCACTGAGCACCTCTGCACTTGCGAACATGTCCGTTACTCAAATCGCGAGTTTAAGTAGTGGCCAAGTAGCACAGCTAAAAATGGAACAAGCTGATGCACTAAGCGATGAGCAGGTACTCGCTCTTGGTAGCAAAGCTGCCGGTCTTTACCTCAGCCCCCTAGTAATCGATCTTAATAACGATGAAAAATTTAGCGTTTCCGTCGACAACGGCGTGCGCTTTGATATGAAATCATCCGGATCGTTACTGAAGACGGGATGGGTGAATGCTAATGATGGTTTGCTCGCACGTGATATCAATGGTGATGGACTCATCAACAATGGTTCCGAGTTGTTTGGTGATAGCACCAAACTGCCAAATGGAAAATCAGCTACCGATGGTTTCGCCGCACTCTCCATGCAGGATAGTAATCGCGATGGCGTCATCAACGTAAAAGACGCTAGCTGGAAGGATTTAAAAATTTGGATCGATCGTGATAGCGATGGTCATACAGATACCGGTGAATTAGTGTCCTTAGATAGCGCGGGCATCGTTTCACTGAAGCTCGGAGCGAAATCATCCACCGCCACCGAAAATGGTAACAAGATTGGTTTAGTCAGCAGCTACACCAATGCGGATGGCAGTAGTGGGACTATGGCCGATGTTTGGTTCCGAACCAAAAGCGCCAATGCACCCGAAGTAAAAACCGTAGGCACCCTTGATGACAATGCTCATCATGATATTTCAGCGGGCGGCTAAACCCTGCGCACAGAAGTCTCACACCACCCAGAACTAAGCCGTCGCATACCTCTAGCTCGATTGAGTTGCACGCCGGGAGCTATAATCTCGGTTCTTTATTTATTGCGCACTCAAGGAATCTCATGAGCCTCAAATGCGGCATCGTCGGCCTGCCTAACGTTGGTAAATCAACGCTTTTCAATGCACTTACCAAAGCCGGTATACCCGCTGAAAATTATCCCTTCTGTACCATCGAGCCGAATGTAGGCATCGTGGAAGTACCCGACCCTAGGCTGGCGCAACTAGCCACCATCGTCAAACCCGAACGCATACTCCCGGCCGCTGTTGAGTTTGTTGATATTGCTGGTTTGGTCGCTGGAGCTTCAAAAGGCGAAGGACTAGGAAATCAATTCCTTGCACACATACGCGAAACCGATGCGATTGTGAATGTTGTGCGCTGCTTTGAAGATCCCAACGTGATTCACGTTGCAGGTAAAGTCAGCCCACTGGATGACATCGCCGTGATTCAAACTGAACTCGCACTGGCCGATCTCACGACAGTAGAAAAAACTATACAACGCGAAACAAAAAAAGCGCGCTCAGGCGACAAAGACGCCGCCGCACTCGTTGCTTTACTCGAACGTGTGCTGGTACAACTGAATGATGCCAAGCCCGTTCGCGCGATGAATCTAGATAAAGAACAGGTGGCGATGTTAAAGCCGCTCTGTTTGATTACATCTAAGCCTGCGATGTACGTGGCAAATGTATCGGATTCGGGATTTACTAATAATCCTTTGTTAGATCAACTGAGTGAGTACGCAAAATCTCAGCACGCACCTATCGTCGCTATTTGTGCATCGATAGAATCGGAAATCGCCGATATGGATGACAGCGATAAGCTAGATTTTTTGACTGACATGGGCATGGATGAGCCGGGATTAAATCGACTTATCCGCGCCGCCTTCGATCTCCTCGGCTTGCAGACCTACTTCACCGCCGGCGTCAAAGAAGTACGCGCTTGGACCATCCACAAGGGCGACACCGCGCCTCAGGCAGCAGGCGTGATTCATACCGACTTTGAGCGAGGGTTCATTCGCGCACAGACCATCGCATTTGATGATTTCATTAGCCACAAAGGTGAACAAGGCGCCAAAGAAGCCGGCAAGATGCGCGCCGAAGGCAAGGAATACGTGGTCAAAGACGGGGATGTGTTGAACTTCTTGTTCAACGTTTGATTAGGTTCTCGCTGCTGACTGCAAAGCTTCGTACTTGATGAGTAATTGAGTGCGAGTTTCTTGCTTTTGAGGGTCTACAGGAATGCAGGCGACTGGACACACTTGCTGGCATTGCGGCTCATCGAAATGACCGACACACTCGGTGCATTTATCGGGGTTAATCTGATAAATCAGGGGCCCCATAAAGATCGCCTCATTCGGGCATTCCGGCTCACAAACATCACAGTTGATGCATTCGTCTGTGATCATCAGCGCCATAAAATAAAACTCCGAATTACGTTGGGCGATCGGCTAATTTTTGCTGTAGCCATTTTTCAACTGAGGGGAATACAAATTTCGATACATCGCCGCCTAACAAGGCAATCTCTCTCACAATCGTGCCAGATATAAACTGGTACTGATCGGACGGTGTGAGAAAAAGCGTTTCAACATCCGGCAACAGATAGCGATTCATGCCAGCCATCTGAAATTCATATTCGAAGTCTGACACAGCGCGCAAGCCACGCACGATCACGCGAGCATCATGACGGCGAACAAAATCTTTCAGTAGGCCTGAAAAACCTTCTACCACCACATTCGGATAATGCCCCAATACTTCACGGGCGATGTCGAGCCGCTCTTCCAATGAAAAAAATGGGTGCTTAGCCTTACTGTCGGCAACGCCCACCACCAAGCGATCGAACAAACCCGATGCGCGTCGCACCAAGTCTTCATGACCGCGAGTCAGTGGATCAAAGGTTCCCGGGTATACCGCTGCGACCATCGTATTTCTCCGTCTTGCGCCTAGCAACAAGCGTTGTCGCTAGATTAAAAAGAACGCGAATTATGCCCTAATTAGGCGCAAGCACCCCCAAAATCACTGGGCTTTTACACCGGGTATAAAAGCCATAACAAGGACATCGCTCTGGCCCTTACGTGCTCTTAGGTACTCACAGCGAGAACGTATTCCTTGCTAATCAAGGCGAAGTGGACGGCACCCGCCTTCTTATTCTTTGCTGATCAAGGCGAAATGAACGGCACCCGCCTTGTCAGCGCGCAACAGCTGCCAGCCAGACAGCCAGTCGGGTAGTGGGCTGGTCGCAAAGGGCTGATCTGATTCTATATAGACTAATCCACCAGCAGTCAGTAATCGCTCACATGCCGGTAAAAGCCCTGGCAATGTGTCATCGTCGTAAGGGGGGTCGAGAAAAACCACATCAAACTCGGTGTTTAGCGAGGCAATACGGGAAGCCGCATCGCTTTGAAAAATGTCGACCTGATCTGCGCCCAATTTTTCTTTCGTGGCCTGCAAAGCCCTGCAAGCAGCGACACTCGATTCCACCATCACGACTTTCGCTGCGCCACGACTGGCTGCCTCAAAACCCAGTGCACCAGTGCCCGCAAACAAATCGAGGCAGCGCCGGTTTTGCCACTGCCGTTGCTGCAAATGTTCTAGCCAGTTGAAGACAGTTTCACGAACACGATCGGGTGTTGGACGCAAACCGGGCGCATCAATTACGGGCAGTGGAGTACGTTTCCAGTGGCCCGCAATAATGCGGACCTGTCGTGGCAAGGTCGCTTTTCGATTCACTTAGCCTCAGCACCAACGACCACGGTAACCATGCGATCTATCGATAATTTACGTGCAAACGCACTACGAATATCAGCAACGGTTACACGACTTACTTGCGCCGTCCACGTATCTAAATAATCAAGTGGTAACTGGTGATAACCAATCATAGAAAGATTGTCTAAGATCTTGCGATTGTTATCGATACGCAAAGCAAAGCCACCAATGAGATTGTCCTTGGCTGCTTTCAACTCCGCTTCGGTAGGACCATCACGCAAAAAAGTGGCTATGGTTTCTCTAAGAACCTTTAACGCTTCATCGGTTTGATCTTTGCGCGTCTGCAAACCCGCGATATACGGACCGGTCTGAGTCATAGGATTGAAATAGCTGTAGGAGCTATAAGCTAACCCTCGTTGCTCACGCACTTGACGATAAATGCGCGACACAAATCCACCACCACCCAAAATGTAATTACCCACGGTGAGCGCAAAAAAATCGTTATCGCCACGCGCTAATGCGGGCATACCTAGCAATAGATGCGATTGGGACGCAGGATGAGGAACCCGCTGTTCGATGGCCGTAGACGACGGAACTGCAGGAAGCTCTGGTAACGGACTACCTTGTGGTAAGCGACGCGTCAATTCGATAGCTATCGCATTCGCTTGTTCGCGCGTGACATCGCCAATCATCGCAATCACGGCACGATTCGCCACGTAGTGCATTTGATGAAACTGAAGCAAATCATCACGTGTAATAGCCTCAATACTATCTACAGTAGTTTCATTGCCATACGGATGGCCGTTGTAGGCCAAGCGCCAGAATGCTTTGTCGGCAATCGATTCGGGCTTAGTCAATCCCTCTTTAAGCGACGAAATAGTTCGTGCTTTATCGCGACGAAAAAATTCATCAGGAATACTAGGATGAGCAAGCAAACGCGCTAGCACACGTATGGATTGATCGCGCTCGGAGCTTGACGACAGCGTTCGAATCGACATGCCAGCGCGATCCGTCCCCGGACCACCCCCACGCTGGGCTGCAACGTCGGCGAGCGCATCCGAAATCTCCGATTCCGTCATACCCGATTCCATCGTGCCATCAGGCAGAGTCGCTGCACGAATACCTCGTGCGAGCATACCGTTTGTTAACGCCGCAATACCTGCTTTTGCCGGAGGATCTCGTCGAGCACCCGCGTCAAAATCGACACTGACATCAAACACAGGAATAGCGTGACTCTCCACAAAATACACGCGGGCGCCATTCTCTAAAGTCCAGTGCTGTATGTTGAGCCCTGCATGTACACTGCTAGCAAGGAGCAAAAAGCTCAAGACCCATAATTTTTTCAGCATGACTTGACTCCGCTATCCGTCGACATTAGGTGTGGCATAAATTCATTGAAGAATACATTCGTTAAAGAATAAATTAACTCAGCAATCAATCAGTGTCGCAAGCCGGTTGCAGCTGGCTTACGCTCAGCCTGAGCTGATAGCGGTAAAGGTTGCAAGGTCGCGACTGTTAATTGATCATCACCGAAATATTTTTGCGCCACCGCTTGCACTTGCTCAGGCGTGACTGCCGACACTTTTTCTATGATGCGATCGAGCTGACGAAATGAGAGTCCAGCCATTTCCATCGTGCCAATTTCCATTGCTTGCCCAAATACTGAATCGCGTTTGTACACTTGGCTCGCAATCAGCTGTGCTTTTACGCGCTTGAGTTCAGACGCCGACACGCCTTCGGTCGCAATACGCGCAATCTCGGCGCGCAAGGCTTGTTCAAGCTGCTCCACACTCACACCCTGTGCCGGCACACCCGATAAGGTGAACATCACCGGACCACGTGCGACAGGCTCAAAACCAGCATCCACTGAATTGGCGACGCGTTCGGTCCTGACCAAACGCGCAGGGAGACGCGCATTGTCATAGCCATCGAGTACAGCGGCCATCACATCGAGCGCGTGCACGTCATTATCTTTTTCAACATCGATTAGCTTAGGCATTTTGTAGGCCATCACTAAAAATGCATTTTCTGCTGGCGCTTTAACTACGATGCGCTTGATACCCGTTTGCGCGGGCTCTTGTTGCGGCTTAGATTTAGGCAAGGTCTTCGCAGGAATATTGGCGAAATATTTTTCCGCTAAATCACGAACTTGCTTAGCATCGACATCGCCTGCAATCACCATCGTTGCATTATTCGGCGCATACCAACGCTGATACCATCCCAAAGCATCGGCAGCGGTCATATTTTGTAAATCGTTCATCCAACCTACTACAGGATTTTTATAAGGATGCGACACGTAAGCGGTAGCGTTTAATGCTTCAAATAGCAACGATAAGGGCTGATCGTCTGTGCGCAAGCGACGCTCTTCCATTACCACGCGAATTTCTTTACTGAACTCGTCTTTATCCATCGTTAGGTTTTGCATGCGATCAGCTTCTAAGGCCATCACTTGCTCTAGACGAGATTTTTCTACCTGTTGGTAGTAGCCGGTGTAATCCTTGCTGGTGAATGCGTTTTCGCGACCACCAAGCGCCGCAACTTTGGCGCTGAATTCACCCGGCTTAAGCTTTTTCGTTCCCTTGAACATCATGTGTTCAAGCACATGAGCAACTCCGGTCGTGCCATTTTGCTCATCCATCGCTCCGACACGGTACCAAACCATGTTAACGACCGTGGGCGCGCGCCGATCTTCCTGAACAATCAGACGCAAACCATTGCTCAGCCTGAACTCTTGCGCCGTCGTAGCAGCAAGTAAGGGTAATGGAATTGCTAGTATTAGCAACACACTGGCTAACACTCGGTAGGCACGACAAATTTTCATAGTCTCTGCTCTGATAGAATACGCATCAAATTTTGCGCAATCGCCGATTGTAGCCGCTACTCCTTTTCCTCGCAGCGCACCCTCATTTTCGATGTTTAGTTTTTTCAAAAAGAAGTCATCCGACACGCCAGCGACGGCTACCCAGCTCGCCAGCGAAAATTCTGCGCCCGCCGAATCACCCATCATCGAAAAAAAAACCTGGATCGCCAAACTGCGGTCTGGTTTGTCGCGCACATCCTCAGGTATTTCTACCCTGTTTACGGGTACGCGTATCGATGATGATTTATACGAAGAACTTGAGTCTGCGTTGTTGATGGCCGATGCCGGAGTCGATGCTACACAAGAAGTTTTGGACGCGTTAAAAAAACGCGTACGCGCAGAATCAATCACGGAAGTGATACAAGTAAAAGCGGTCTTGCGTGAATTGATGATTAGCTTGCTCTCAACGCTAGAAAAATCCTTAGCACTGGGCGAACATCAACCATTAGTTGTCATGATTGCTGGCGTGAATGGCGCAGGCAAAACCACCACCATAGGTAAGCTTGCCAAACACTTGCAGTCGCATGATCAAAAAGTATTGCTGGCAGCAGGCGACACCTTTCGAGCAGCCGCGCGTGAACAATTAACAGCATGGGGTGAGCGCAATCAAGTTGCCGTCATTGCCCAAGAATCGGGTGACCCCGCTGCCGTTGCTTTTGATGCCGTGCAAGCCGGGCGCGCACGCGGCATGGATGTGGTGATGATCGATACCGCCGGCCGACTGCCAACGCAGCTGCATTTGATGGATGAACTGAAAAAAATCAAACGCGTCATTACCAAAGGTATGGAAACTGCGCCGCATGAAGTTTTATTAGTCATCGATGGCAACACAGGCCAAAATGCCCTAACTCAAGTAAAGGCCTTCGATGATGCGCTAGGACTCACCGGATTAGTCGTCACCAAACTCGATGGCACGGCTAAGGGTGGAGTTTTGGCGGCGATTGCCCGAGTTCGACCTGTGCCGGTTTACTTTATTGGTGTTGGTGAAGCGATTGATGATTTGCAGCCTTTTGTGGCTAGCGAGTTCGTTGATGCATTATTAGGCTAAATTTGAAAATTTAATTGATCATTCATTGATGTCTATTATTTCTTTTTCTCACGTCTCAAAAAAATACACCGGAGACGTGACGGCTTTGTCAGAAATTTCTCTCGATATTAACGAAGGTGAGCTGGTATTTCTAACCGGCCCATCGGGCGCGGGCAAATCCACCTTGCTGAAATTAATCGCGGGTATGGAAAAGCCTAGTGGCGGTGTTCTGCAAGTCAGCGGTCAGGACATGCGCAAACTCAATCGCACCACCCTACCCTTTTTACGTCGTAAGCTCGGCCTCATCATGCAACAGCAGCGCCTACTAAATGACCGCGATGTTCTAGCGAATGTCATGTTGCCTTTGATTATTAGTGGTGCTACGACACAAGAAGCAAAAGAGCGAGCATCAGTTGCACTGGAACGCGTGGGCATGCTGGGCAAAGCGCAAGCTTTACCCAAAGCACTCTCTGGTGGCGAGCAGCAGCGGGTATCGATTGCTCGCGCTGTCGTTCATAAACCGCGCATTATTTTGGCCGATGAACCTACCGCTACATTGGATCGAGAAAATGGTCGCATGGTGCTTGACATGATTGAGGCATTCAATCGCGCTGGCGTCACCTGCGTCATTTCTACTCATGATGATCGTTTGTTGCAAGACGCCGATCGTATTGTTCAACTGACGCAAGGCAAGCTGATAGGCATACGCTCATCCGACAGCGAGGTGGGCGCATGAACTGGTTACGTGAACATCAATTTGCTCTGAATGCTGCGTGGTCCCGGCTGTGTAAAACACCCGGTAGTTTTTCATTTAATGTGTTGGTGATTGCTATGGCGCTGGTATTGCCACTGGCGGGTATGACCTTGCTTGAAAATCTACGACCTGTGTCGCGCGAACTCGCCGTTGATCCTGAAATGACGGTTTTTTTGGCCACTGATTTTCCTCAAGATCAAGCAGTGGCTCTTTCTACGCAATTGGTAAATTCAGCAAAATCAGCGGGCGTAGAAATCAAACTAGAATTTATATCGCGCGAAAAAGCGTTAGCAACGCTTAAAGAGCGTGCGGGCTTAAACGATATCGTCACCACCCTCGGCAATAACCCATTGCCGGACGCCTATGTGGTACGCCTAGCCAAAGCACAGGATGCTCAAAGCGCAGCGAAAATTGAAAAGCTGGCCGAGACGTTTAAACGCATAGCGGGAGTAGAAGCGGTGCAACTAGATGCCGCCTGGGTCAAGCGACTAGCCGCCTTATTTCAACTGGGCGCCGTGGTGTTGTGGCTATTGGCCGCCACCCTTGCTGGCGTTGTTCTATCGGTAGTGTTCAATACCATACGGCTGCAAGTCATCAACCAGTCCGAAGAAATCAGCGTTTCGCGTCTATTGGGCGCCACCGACGCCTTTGTTTCACGACCCTTTTATTACGCCGGAGGCATGCTTGGCTTGGCTGCGGGTAGCCTCGCGCTTGCAGGGGTGTTTGGGATACTGTCCTTATTGAACACACCGATACGCGAACTAGCGACCTTGTACGGCTCGGTATTTCAGCTCGAACCCCTAAACCTAACCACCAGTGGATTACTGCTGGTGGCCAGCATGATGCTGGGGGTGATCGGCGCCATGCTGTCCGTCAGACGGGCTCTACGCGAGTCAGACTAAGTTGCGACCTAGGTTGCTGACTAACCATTAGCAGTAAATCGTAGGCTTAGCAGGCAAATCGCAATTTTATATT